>JBFRWL010000419.1:0-3302 GCA_051439565.1 Prochloraceae cyanobacterium | reverse complement strand
CTCTGCCTAGCTATATGCGAAAACTCGAAACAGCGCTTAAGGTACGTCAGACACCTATTTGTATCGTGGCTCGCACTGATGCTCTGGAAGTGAGTGAGGGAATCGCCAGAGCCAAAGCCTTCCATGCTGCCGGAGCCGATATCTTACTTATCGATGGGTTAAAGTCCCTTGATGACATGAAGCGAGTTGCCGATGAAGTACCTGGACATAAGCAAGTGAATCTCATTTACGGGGGTCTAACCCCGCTACTTCCAGCACAGACGTTATCTCAACTCGGGTTCAAAATCATCCAGTACTCGACCCCAGCACTATATGTTGCTGTTCGTGCCATGCAACAACAGCTCTCGCTGTTACGCCAAACCCACGATCTCAACTCTATTTCTAGCGAGAGTCTGACTTTTTCAGAATTCCAAGATTTGATAGCAGGCAATTACGCTAATAGATTGACAGAGTCGTATAACTCTATTGACTTGGCAAATGATCCATTGAGAGAACAGGGAGATTTCGCGAAGAAAGTTGCTTAATCTTCTGCTTGTTGACATATCAGCTCAACGTGAGTTCGACAGAGGCTAAGACTCCTATTCTTTCATAAGCTCAAACCAATATTGTTTACACTCTACCTCTACCCTCTCAACCAGGAGGCCATTTTAGGGGTCGATCGCCGAGAAGATGAAGATGCAAATGATAAACTGTTTGACCGCCATCAACACCGTTATTGATCACCACCCGATAACCATTAGTCAATCCCACTTGCTGGGCTACTTTCTTAACAGTTAGTAACAAATGACCCAGAAGGTCTCGATCTTCTGGGGTAACTGCATCTAACTGAGATATTGGTTTCTTGGGGATGATTAAGATATGAGTTGGTGCTTGAGGGTTAATATCTTTGAAAGCTAAGACCATATCGTCTTCATAAACGATATTTGCCGGGATTTCCCGACGGATAATTTTGCCGAAAATTGTATCGCTCATCCTCTACTTATCACGATCGACAAATAACAAATAACAAATAACCAATAACACGAAATAACTCCCGCAAAAACAAAGAATCAATTAATTTCAGTAATTTATCGGTTAATCTACCCAGACGATCGACACTATACTCGTGCTGAAAGCTTAGAGTAATTGAAATGCTAGCTAGGGTTTGGAGTGCCTCAATCTTAGGAATAGATGCAGTCAAAGTAGGAGTTGAAGTAGACGTATCTGGAGGACTGCCCAAAATTATTATTGTGGGTTTACCAGATGCAGCAGTGCAGGAATCTAGGGAAAGAGTCAAATCGGCCCTGAAAAATGCTGATTTTGCTTTCCCAGTACGTAAAATAGTGATTAACCTGACTCCTGCTGACTTGCGTAAAGAAGGTCCTAGTTTTGATTTACCGATCGGCGTGGGAATTTTAGCAGCATCAGAACAAGTCAATCCCCAGTTATTGGGAGATTATCTCTTTTTGGGAGAAGTTTCCCTTGACGGCAGTTTGCGACCAGTAACAGGGGTTTTACCCATTGCCGCAGCAGCCAAAAGCTTGGGAATTGTCGGGTTAGTAGTCCCTGCTGACAATGCCGAGGAAGCGGCTGTAGTTCAAGATATATCCGTCTATGGATTTAAACACCTTCAAGAAGTAGCAGATTTTCTCGATCGCCCCCAAAAATACCTGCCTTTTAAGTTAAATACCAAGACACAGCACTCAAGATTCCCTCTAACTACCCCAGACCTCAAAGAAGTTAAAGGACAATCTCATGCACGTCGCGCCTTAGAAATAGCTGCGGCTGGCGGACATAATTTAATCTTCGTCGGTCCTCCAGGTAGCGGTAAAACCATGCTGGCGAAACGCTTACCTGGAATTCTACCCCCATTAAGCTTTCCAGAAGCTTTAGAAGTCTCGCAAATTCATTCTGTAGCTGGCTTTCTGAAAAATAAAGGTTCTCTGATCCGAGAAAGACCCTTTCGCAGTCCCCATCATTCTGCTTCTGGACCTTCTCTAGTTGGCGGCGGTAGTTTTCCTCGTCCTGGGGAGATATCTCTAGCCCATCACGGGGTATTATTCTTAGATGAATTAACAGAGTTTAAACGCAGCGTTTTAGAATTCCTGCGCCAGCCTCTAGAAGATGGTTTTGTGACTATTTCTCGCACCCGTCAATCAGTAGTTTTTCCGGCTCAATTTACTCTAGTTGCTAGTACTAATCCCTGTCCCTGCGGCTATTTTGGCGATTCAATTCAAGCTTGTACCTGTTCCCCTCGCCAAAGAGAACAATACTGGGCAAAACTTTCTGGACCGTTGATGGATCGGATTGATTTGCAAGTAGCTGTTAATCGTCTTAAACCAGAGGAGATGGTAGGACAGAAGACTGGTGAGGAGTCTTCCTCAGTGAGGGAAAGAGCAATTTCAGCACGCGATCGGGCCCGCGATCGCTTCCAAAAGCAAGCTAAAGTGCTGTGTAACGCGCAAATGGGTTCGGAAGATTTGCGACGTTTTTGTCGGTTAGACGACGCTAGTCGCAATCTCTTAGAAGGGGCAATTCGCAAGTTAGGACTTTCTGCTAGGGCAATGGATCGAATCTTAAAAGTATCTCGTACTATTGCCGATTTAGCAGAAGACGAGGAGATCAAAAGTCATCATGTGGCGGAGGCTATTCAGTATCGTACCCTCGATCGACTTAAGTAATACATTTCTTGCAAGAAGTCTATTAAAAATCAGATCTCATTAAACGCTTTAACTCCCGCAATAGAGGTGGTTGTCTGGAGATAGATGCTGGATGAGTAAGAATTCCCTGACTGGGACTGAATAACAAAGCTAGTACAAATAATCCCGATGCAACCAATACAATAGCAGGACCAGAAGGCAGATTATAAAAATAACTCACATACATGCCGCTAATGCTAGAAAACACTCCAACTCCAACTCCTAGCATCATCATCTGGTGCAACCGACTGACTAAGAGATATGCTGTTGCTGCTGGAGTAATGAGCAGTGATAGCACCAGCACCACCCCTACTGTTTTCAGACTAGCAACGATCGTCAGACCGATTAGCATCATCAGACCTAAATCTAACAAATGCACGGGCAATCCTACAGCCTGAGAGCCTAATTTATCAAAAGTATAGAATAGTAATTCTTTGTAAAAGAGTACAACTACCAGCAGCACGATCGCCCCAATAATTAGAGTGTCGCGAACATCTTCAATCGTGACCCCTAGAATATTACCAAATAAGAAATGGTTGAGGTCAATTTTATTGTCTTTCTGAATAATAGTAATTAAAGTGATGCCCAGGGCAAAAAAGGCACTAAACACGATCCCCATTGCTG
>JBFRWL010000418.1:0-5819 GCA_051439565.1 Prochloraceae cyanobacterium | reverse complement strand
CCGCAACGGTTAAACCTGGGGGGGTAAAAGTAGCTTGCGATACCCAAGAAGCTAGCATTGCTCCGCTGATGTCACCTTTTTTGGCGGTGACAACGCACATAGAACCGACTACCCTACCCAAAGCTTGTTCGGTGCGATCAACGCCAGATACAGCAGCAGACTGTTTGGGTTTGCGAGCTTTTTTAGCTTTTTTTAAGGCTTGAGCGAAATCTGTACCCGCTTCTTCACAGGTTTTCAGAGTAAGGTCGGTAGGTTTAAACTTAATACGAATGGTATCGAAACCAAATTTATAGCCAGCATCGCGGAATTTGCTGTCTAACAAGTCAATAGCTTCACCACTCCAACCGTAGGAACCAAAAACGCCAGCTAGTTTAGTTTTATTCGCACTGGCTAAAGCTATACCCAAAGCTGCTTGGATTTGGGTAGGTGCGTGACCGCCTAAAGTAGGAGAACCGATGACAATTCCAGCTGATTTTTCTACGGTAGCTTTAATTTCTTCTGGATCTGCGTGTTCGGCGTTAATTGATTCTACTGCTACTCCTGTTTTAGTTATACCGCGAGCGATCGCCTGACCGATGGTTGTCGTATTGCCATAAGCTGAGGCATAAATAAGAGCAACGCTAAGATCCTGAGTATTTTGTTTTTTCAGCCATTCCTGATAAGAATGGGTTAATTCCGTTAAACTGTAGCGTACTAAGGAACCGTGACCAGTAGCATAGATTTTAGCTGGTTTTTGACTTATTTTTTCTAGGGCGAGAGCTATTTGACGGGCATAGGGAGCCATAATGCAATCAAAGTAGTAGCGTCGGTCTTCCATATCGATTTGCCAGCCTTCATCGAAGACGCGATCGCCGCAGATATGAGCGCCAAACAATTTATCAGTAAACAGGACTTGAGTTTTAGGGTCGTAGGTACAAAGCTGATCCGGGTAGCGAGGGTTAGGGGTGAGAATGAATTCTAGGTGATGACCTTTACCTAAATCTAGGGTTTCTTCTCCTTTTTTGATGACGGTGATGTTTAGTTCTTGTTCTGAGAGAATTTGACGCAGAGATATTGCTCCAGGGTTAGAACAGACAAAGGTGATTTGAGGCGCACTTTTAAGTAAAACTTTGAGAGTTTCCCCTCGATTAGGATTAACGTGACCCAAAATCACGTAATCTATTTTTTTGATGTCGATGCGTTCTTTTAAGGCATCAAGAAATATCTCAGTAAATGATTCTCCAGGAGGATCGAATAAAGCAATTTTATCCCCTTCAATTAAATAGGAATTGGCAGTTGTTCCTTTTTGGAGAGCGTATTCTATCTCGAATTTTAGTCTGTCCCAAGTCCGCGATCTTAAGACTCTAATATCTTCGGCAACTGGGAATACTTGAACGTCTTTAGGTTGAGTTTCTGAGATTATTGTCACTTATTTTCCCTCGCGATCAATAGTAAAAAAATAATTTCCTTCTTGTCTTTGCTTTTGTTGATTAGACCTATTGCCTATTCCCTGATTTGGAGCGAGAATTCTATTGAGTTTTCTTGGCTAACTCTGCTTGCTGTTCCACCCATTGAATAAATGAAGATTTTCCGTCTTGATATTTATCTCGATCGCCTTTATGCTCCTCGAGTAATTTAAGTTTCAACTCGGTATATTCTTTAGCTATCTCTGGATGTTGAATGAGATAATCTCTAAACAGGATATGTCTTTTCCAGTCCTGACTATGAATTTCCCACATATGAATGTTGTGGATTCTAATCCAATCGCCTTTAATAAAATAATGTCTTCCCGGTAAGCCATATTCACCCATGTAAATGTAACCGAGATTTTCAATGGGTTTAATACACACTGCTGCGGCTTCAAAATTAGCCACAGCTACAGCAATATCTAAAATTGGTTTGGCAATTATGCCAGGAATAGAAGTACTACCGATGTGCTGAATATCTAAAACATCCTTAGCGATCGCAGTTTGCAATAGTTCTTTTTCTTCCTCAAATAATCTTTTCCATTCTGGATTATGAGGAACAAATTTGAGCTTTCCTGTTTCTAAGCCAAGCATTTCAATCTAAGCTGTCAAGCATTTAATTTGCTAGCCGTCGTCTGATGGAGAGACAAGGGGGACAAGGGAGACAAGGGGGATAAAATTACTTCCCACACTCCCCAGTACAGACGAACCAGGTCACGTCTCTCCCACACTCCCCACACTCCCTCTCTCTCTGTCTAAATTTTAGTAGTGATTCCCAACCTTACGATGGTGTACCGCAGTTAAACCATCAGGGTTGGAAACTCGACCCGCGTCAATTTTGCTGTAAACTATCCAGTGGTCGGTGCATTCCATCCGGCTGATTACTTCGCACTCTAAATAAGCTAAAGCTTCGGTCAAAATAGGAGAACCATTTTTAGCTGTTTGTTCTTTCACGCCAGCAAAGCGATCGGCACCTGGTTTAAACCGCTTGAGGAAATGTTTCATCAAATTCTGATACTTTCCTTCTTCTAAGACATTTAAGACAAAGCGATCGCCTACTTGCATCAATGATTCAATTGCTCGATCCTTAGCTAAGGCAATGGTTAAACCTGGGGGTTCAAAACTTGCTATAGATACACAAGAAGCTAGCATCGCACTCTTGACATCACCTTTTTTGGCAGTAATGATATACAATCCCGCACTCAAGCGTCCCATAGCTTTATCTAAGTCGCTATCTAAGGACTTCATTTGTTTAATCAGGCGATCGCGAGTTAGTAATTGTCCTAAGTCAGTTCCTGCTTCTTCGCACAGTTGATAGGTAGCTTCGTTGGGAGTATCTTTGACTTTAATTGCTGGAAATGCTTGTTTTAAGCCGGCTTCCCTGAACTTAGTTAATAATGGATCGACGGGTTCGTCGTCATCCCCGTAAGACTCAAACATCCCCATAACTTGCTTAGATTTAGTCGCAGCTAAAATAGTCCCGATGTTAGCAGTGGTTTCTTTGAGATGACTACCAGATAGGGGAGGCATGCCGATTACTATACCACCCGCACGACTAACTAGTTCTTGTACCTCTTGGGGATCGGCGGATTTGAGATCCAGCATTTCCACCGCCACCTCGGTTTTAGTAATACCTCTGGCGATTGCTTGAGAGAGGCGATCGCTATAACCGTAGTCGGACAGATAAAATACTGCTACTGTCTTTTCTGCTTTAGCCTTAGCTTCACTCCAACTGCGATAGCGCTCGATCAATTCACCTGTATTATGTAACAGTAAGGGACCGTGACCGTTAGCAACTATTTTCACCTCTCCTAACTTCTGCATCCGTTTTAGTGCTGAGAGGACGGAACGGGCATTAGGAGCCATCAAGCATTCATAATAGAAGCGATAATCGGCTTCAATTTTCCCTAAATCTTCGTCGTATAGGCTTGCAGAGCAATAGTGCATGCCGAAGACATCGCAAGTATATAATACCTGAGTCCCCCAATCGTAGCTGAGCATGGTATCAGGCCAATGCAGATTAGGTGCGTTGACAAATTCAATGACGTGGTCTTTACCCAAATCTAATTGATCGCCATTTCTAACAATTTTCTTCTCAAAGGCTTGGTGGACGAAACCGTCGAGAAACTGAAGTGCTACTTTTGAACCGACTACAGTTACTTGCGGTGCTAATTTGAGGATATCTTGAACTAAGCCGCTGTGATCTGGTTCGGTATGACTAATAATCAGATAGTCAATTTCTTGAGGATCGATTAAACCTGTCAGAGTATCTAAGTATAATTGACGGAATTTTTCGTGGGAGGTATCGACTAAAGCTATTTTGTCGCCGCGAATGAGAAAAGAATTATAAGTTGTACCGTTTTGCAGACCAAATTCAATATCGAAGCGATCGCGATCCCAGTCGAGAGAACGAATTGCTGTCGTATCCGCCGCAACGTTTTCTACGGTTTGCATCGTCAGCCGCTTTTCGGTTTTTATCGGCGTTGCTACCATCGCTGACCTCCTTGATATGCTTTTTTTTAGTTAACTTTTTATTTTTTCTTTATTGTGACACGCTTGCTTAGTAACTTTTTATTAAAAAACTTATTTCTCAGCTAAGAATATTAAAATCAAATTTTTTTACCTCGACTATGAGTTCAAGTTACGATCTAGATTGGCTGGCGTTATTAATTGGTAATTCTCGGTTACATTGGGCTTGGTTTAAAGGAGATGTTTTAGTCCAAGCCTGGCATAGCGACTATATATCTGAGATAGAAGGAGAATTAATTAGAAAAACTTGCCCCCCTGCTTTACAAGAGCAATTTTCTTGTCAATTTCCCCTATATATCGCTTCTGTCGTTCCGGCACAAACAGCTATTTGGTGCAATTACCCACATTCGCAATTGATTAGCCTCCAAGATATTCCTCTCCAGGGAATTTATTCGACAATGGGAGTCGATCGCGCTTTAGCTGTATGGGGTGCAACTGAGATCTGGGGTTATCCTTGTTTGGCGCTTGATGGGGGGACAGCACTAACTTTTACAGGTGTGGATGGCGATCGCGCTTTAGTCGGCGGAGCAATTTTACCTGGTTTGAGATTGCAGTTACAATCCTTAGCCCAAAAAACTGCCGCTCTACCTGAAGTAAACTTAACAGAAAATTTGCCCATTCGTTGGGCTAATAATACAGAACAAGCGATCGCCAGTGGCATAATTTATACAGCGATCGCAGGTATCAAAGACTTTATTAGAGCTTGGCGAGAACAATATGGTGATAGTAAATTGATTTTCACTGGAGGAGACGGAAAATTATTACTAGCTTATTTGCAACTCATCCATCCAGAGATAGCAGCTAAGATCGCATTTGACCCCAATCTAGTTTTTTGGGGAATGCGATCGCTGATTCCTTACTTAACAGTTATGGTAATTGGAGCGGATATAATCGGACGCTCATGAGGAACATGGGCGTAGTTTCCTAGTACTAATTGCAAACTATGCTTTCCTGGTGGCAAAGTCAGAGTAGTTTCGGTTTGTCCTCCACCAAAATGCCGGATGTGTTCTGTAGCTGGTAAGGATGCCGTTAAATCGGGTAATTCTGGTAGATCGACTAACAAATGATGATGTCCTGTGTTTTGTTTATCGATCCCAGCAGGTGCGATTCCCATGCCCGATAATCCAAACTCGACTTTAAAGGTTTCTGGTAAAGAATCTCCCTGTGCAGGACTGATAATATAAACTTGCGCATCATCGGGTGCAGGTGAAACTAACTCGTTAGCAGACATTGGTGGTGTTGCTAACCCAAACCCGAATAAAAATGCCCACACAAAACTAATTAATGCGATCGTGAATTTCATTATATCTTCTGGTAATTTTAATTGCAGTTTTTGTGAAGATTTATCCTCTACATTATAAAGAATTATTACTTATAGATGCATTTAGGCACAAAATTAAATCACAAGAGATTGATGCGGCGGTAAACAATTGCCGGATGCCAGACCCAGCAATCAAGCAGTGGAGCTTATATCAATTGGAGAACCATATTGCTTCTGGTGACAGTTTCGCCAGTCCAAGTCCTTATGCTTTGTAAAACTCAACCCGTCTTCCTGCTAAATCAGCAACTTTATCGATTAAATCTTGACGCTGTGGTTCATTCATCGCCACAAATGAATTAGCCAGCTCGATTTTCTCCTGCATCTGTTGGGGATTATTAAACCCTGTAATCAGAACGCTCACAGGCAAAGACCAAACGAAACTAACGGCTTGAGCAATGCTAACTCGATTAGGCACAATTTTTGGATTGTCTCCATTTTTTCCGTGAGAAGAACCACCAAAAAAACCACCATTGGCTAAAGATTTCATAGCGATCGCGCCAAGATTTCGTTCCACTAATTTTGGC
>JBFRWL010000417.1:0-4679 GCA_051439565.1 Prochloraceae cyanobacterium | reverse complement strand
AAATGTTGAATCTATACCTGAATAGGTGGCAAATACAAACCAACATATTAGGGGAATAATGATAGAAAAAGTCATCATTACCCAAGATAAAGATTTGGGGATATCCTCAGCAATACGCCAAAATATTGTCGGCTCTATTCCAGCCGTTTTGTGTTTATAAAGTTCTTTTTTTTGTTTCAATTTCATTGGAGAGAGTCAAAGAATAGCAAAAAGTTGGCAGGAGTAAAAATGAATGATCAAACTCCCAACACCTCCTAAATATTTACTGTTTACTACTTACTGTTTACTATTTACTGTCTTGCCGAGCGCTTGCCCAGCTTCGTGTCTTGCCCAGCTCCGTGTTCTGGGTTCTGGGTTCCCTTGCGCCACCTACCCCTAACCCCTTCCTACAGGAAGGGGAACAATATAGTCTCTCCTTTCAGGAGAGATTTAGAGAGGTGCGGCGCTGTTTACTGAATTAGCGTAAGCTTTGACAAATCGATCATCAAAAATTGTAGTTAAATCCGGTTCTGACTCGATAAAGCCGACATCCAACATAAATTTACTCATTTTTTTAGCAGCAAAAGGCATATGCTTCATGTTATCACCATCACTAAAAGCTTCCAGATTTTCTTCTAGAGTAAATATTTTAGTACCTTCTTTAAAAAGCTGTAACTCTTCTGTTGTAACATCAGCTCTTTTAGCCATGATTTCATCAGCTTTCTGAGGATTTTCTGCCATAAAGTCGAGAATGTCAAACCAAGTATTGACTAAGGCTTGAACTTGCTCTGGTTGCTCATCAATGAGTTTTTGGCTAACTACTAATAGATCGGGAATTGCTCCAGGGAATTCTTTAGAAGTGATTAGCTCTTTAGAACCTTCACGTTTTAATGCTGTTAACCAAAAAGGGGGGAAAGCCCCCACAGCATCAGTCTGTCCTGAAGCAAAAGCAGCAGCAGCAGCACCTGTTTCTAGATTGACAATTTCTACATCGTTTCGTGACATTCCTTTTTCTTGTAAAGCTAAAGTTAACAGAAAATCATCGACAACCCCTTCTTCTACCGCTACTTTTTTACCTTTTAAATCTTCAACTTTATTAATATCTTTTGTAACGATAATTTTGTCATTACCAGCCGAATTATCATTAACTAAAACTACGACTTCTCCATTAATCGCACTATCAGCAAATGAAATCGTATCGTTGAGTGTTTGACAATTCCCATCTAATTGTCCTGCGGCGAAAGCTTCCATCGATTCTAAATAGCCATCGAACCATTTAAGTTCCACATTAGCCCCATTTTTGGCAAATAAACCTTCTTGTTCAGCGATCGCCCAAGGCCACCAACCAGCCCAATTACTATAGCCGATAACTATCGCTGAAGCATCAGAACTACCTTTTGTATCAGGAGTTGTGGTTGAATCAGTTGTTTTAGGAGTTTGCGAGCAACTAATAGTTAAAACTAAACTGAGGCAAAATACTGTTAGTAATGATAATAATTTTCTGCGTTTCATAGAATTTATTGAGAGTTCAGACAAAACAATAGATGATTAAAGTTAAATGAGCAATGCCCATTTAATCAATATCTAAATAAGCTAGAAAGCATCAAGAGCCAAGTCGGACTAAACGAATAACAGTACGCTGGTTAAGAGCGGAACTGGGGTCTACTCCTGATAAAGGTTGAGAGAAACCCAATCCTTCAGCCAAGAATTTATGAGAGAGCTGTTTTTGTTGAAGATAGCTGACAACTACGCTAGCCCTATCCTGTGAAAGCTTCTGGTTAAGATTAGCCGAGCCTGTTTTTGAGGTATGACCTTGAACTTTAATCGCGATCGTTGTGGGGTTAAATTCATCAATATCTGCTGCTAACTTGTCCAATGTTTGTCTGCCTTCTGCGGTTAGCTGGGCAGAACCCGTAGCAAATTTCACTTCACCTCTGACAGCAACATTTCCTATATCAGTTCCTTTTTTAACCTGCGCCACAGAAACTTTAGCATGGGATTTACTAGCTTCAACGGAAGTTCCTTTTAATCGCCTTGCTAATTCTGGGTTATCTTGACTTACCATTTCGATGATCTTATTAGTTTTGGCGGCAGCAGATTTGAGAAAATCAGCACTATAAAGATTTGGGAAATATGTAGGTATTTCGTCAAGACGACCCGACAATACCAAGATTCCCGCGATCGCGCCAATTCTTTTGTCTAAGCTTTTCGACGTCATCCAGTCTTGCGCTTCAACGGAGGTAAAAAACTGAATACCCTTAACTACAGCGGCGGCTTCTGAGTCATTTAGATTGCCATCGGTAGCGATCTGACGAGTCAGTATAGCTTGATTCTGAACTGAAGAATCAATCCGACGATAGTAGTTTTCGACGAACTCTTGTACGATTTGAGGGTCAGATTGCAGGAGACTTTCAGAAGCGACAGCTACATCAACGATAACTTTGGGAGCATCAGCACTACTCAACAAAATAGTGTTCCCTTGTTTGCTGGCTGCTGTGACAAAAGGTTCCCAAAGGACAGCAAGAGCAATATTAGACTGAGGAGCTTGCATCTGCTGCCAAGCTTCACTAGCATCGGCTACTCGTACAACCTCGAAATCAGCAAGGTCAAAGTTATCAAACTTAGTATCAAGTACTGTTGCCAGAAACTCACTGGGAGTATCTCCAGCAAAGACGATCTTCAGCCGTTGTCCCTGAGATTGTTTTTGCTTGACTAGCTTCTCTAAGTCGATCAAGGACTTGAGTTGAGGATACTCGCTGGTATTGAGGACAATAGCATCAGCTCCCACCGTCCGATCGATAAGTGCCACAATTCTCCCTTCAGGTTTATGTTGGAGAAATTGATCGAGAGTAGTGACCATCAAATCGGCTTGTCCCTGACTGAGAGCTTTAGCTCGTTGTGCTTGGTCAAACTCATCAGCATACTGTAGCGTGATGCCGCTTTTCTTAAGAGCGTCTTGCAATGCTATGCTGCGCAGGGTTGAGTAACCGCTAAAGGTATCCCCTAAAACTTTGATTGTGCCACTGGCGCGCCGATTGACATCTTCTGTAGCAAGGCGATTGGCATCTTCTGTAGCAAGGCGATTGACATCTTCTGTAACAGTAGAGTCTGCCACAGTTTTCTCCTTAAAAAATTGATCTTTAATGGCGAAATATCCGCCTCCTAAAATCCCAACTAGCGCCAAACATACACCTAAAAAAGCGATGGGAGGGGCTGATGTTTTTTTTAGTCGCTCTCCACAATATTGACATTTTGTTGCAGTCGAAGGATTTCGGTCATAACCGCAATTTGGACATTTGACGTAGTCTTCATTAAAATTCTCACTCATGATTATAGTTACCTCATAAATCGCAGTGTTTATTTACTTTTAGTTGACACCAGCTTGGATGCCTACTTCTACCCTGGCAACCTGTTCATTGGTCAACCCCAGTTCTTCCTGAAGTTCTAGCAGCTGAACCTGCTCTTCTGGGTCGATGTTGCCATCATTTTCCAAAAAAGCGCGATACATTAAGCCATATTCCTCAAGAGCTTCCGTTGGTTCGGGTTGAGGCGCAAATTCGGCAATAATCTCCTCGGCAATTTCTGGTGCAATGTTATATTTCTGGCGGAATTTTTCTATCAGTTCTAATTCCCTGGGGGTAGGATTACCGCTGCGGTAGCAAGTTCCCACAAGTTTTTTGAATTTTTCGCGATCTTCACTATTCTGGGGACTAGTGGACTTAGAGACTGGTTGAGTTCTAGTTGCTGGCGGAGCAGATTGTGAAACCATCAGACTATATTGCTTAATGTAGTCTTCTATTGCTGATTGTGCCTTCTGGTAATCAGGATTATCCTTGCCGCCTGGAGTAGTTGTTTCTAGTTCCTGCAAACAAGTCATCAGTTTTTGATAGAGTTCCTGTTTCTGAGGTTTGGTTGCGGTCTGCTCACCAATTGCTTTGAGCGAATCTGCCAGCAAGTCTCTTACCTTACGATTGCGATCGCTAAGTAGCATTTCTTCTGCTTCTTCCCAGTTGGCTCCCAGAACTTCCATCTTGTCGAGTCCTGTCTGTTTATCTCGATAGTAAAAGCGGATTTCCTCAAAGCCGGTAACGCGGTTTTCCTGCTTCGCAATTAAATCAAAGGCTTTCGCCAAGAGTAGATTTTGCTTAGCTTGGACTTCCTCATGGCTTGAGGGCATGAAGTCTTGAAACTGACGAGAATCTTGATGGGTATGCAGAGGATTTTTGTCAGTTTGCGCAATATTACGGTATATGTTTCGCATCTTGGCCATCCCTTCAATTACTCTGAGAGGAAAAGCCCCAACTTCTCGAACAAAGTAAATATGGTGAGGATCATTTAAAGGGCGGATATCTTTATCAGTGATGGTACCAGAACGACGGATCATCGGTAAAATCGTTTTTACAGCCGCATCCGCAGGCTTATTGCCACCTTGAAGTCCAATTAAAGTTTGACGTTTCTCCGCTTTATTTTCCCATCCCCATTGGGCTTGTTCTAAACTAAAGCGCAAAAAAGGCTCGCTTTTTTCAAAGGTGGTTTTAATCTGAGCTTCTTGCTGTTCCAGAGTGGGATACTGTTCGAGAAATTTCCGAGCTGTTGAGATTTGTAATTGAGATTTGCCGACAAATTCATCAGCAGACCGATTCAAGAGTCTTTCAAATAGGTCTTTGACTCGTAATGTATCAAAGTTATAAAAGTCAATT
>JBFRWL010000416.1:0-4052 GCA_051439565.1 Prochloraceae cyanobacterium | reverse complement strand
ATTGGTCTTAGATTATGTAGCAATTAACAAACAAACTATACACTTCTTAATAAATTGCCTACCGAAGCCCGAAAAGTTTTACTCTAAAAGCTGAACTATAAAGTAAAACCATACATAAAATCAAATGACTGTATCGGCAAGTGGTGGCAGTTTATTAGCCCGTCCTCAACTTTATCAAACCGTAGCGGTTTCGACGATATTACAAGCGGAACAGCAAGATCGCTTTCCTGAACGAGGCGAACTCAATGAATTAACAGAATATTTTAAATCAGGAGCCAAGAGACTAGCAATAGCTCAGGTTTTAACCAATAATTCAGAACTAATCGTATCTCGGGCAGCTAATCGGATCTTTACCGGAGGATCTCCCCTAAGCTATTTAGAACAACCTCCTGCCCCAGAACCAGCTATGGCGACTGTGGGAGCAGCTGTAGCTGAAGACCTGACAACTTATGTTGCAGTGAGTGAAGAGCGTGGTGGTTTATTTAGTGGCCTATTTGAAAGTAGTGGTCGTACTCCGCCAGGGTTTCGACCTATTAGTGTGCTCAAATATGGCCCGAGCAATATGCAAAAATCATTGCGCGACCTATCCTGGTTTTTGCGCTACACGACCTATGCGATTGTAGCTGGCGATCCCAATATTTTGGTAGTGAATGTTCGGGGACTACGGGAAGTTATTGAAAATGCTTGTTCTACCGATGCGACAATTGTAGCTTTGCAAGAGATGCGAGCTGCTTCCATTCGTTATTTCCGTAACGATCAAGAAGCAAAAGATATTGTTATGCAATATTTTGACATTCTGTTGGCCGAATTTAAAGCAGCCACTCCGTCCAACAAACTACGGCAACGTCCTTCGAAGGATCAGCAGGGGTTACAACTACCTCAAAGCTACTTTAATGCGGCTGAGCGAAGACAAAAATTTGTCATGAAACCAGGGCTGTCCGAATCAGAAAAAAGTTCGGTGATTAAAGCTGCCTATCGACAAATTTTTGAACGAGATATAACCAAAGCCTACGGTTACTCGATTTCTTACTTGGAATCCCAGGTGAAAAACGCTACCATCTCGATGAAGGAATTTGTGCGCCGCCTCTGTAAAACTCCTCTTTATCGCAAACAATTTTTCGAGCCTTTTATCAATAGTCGCGCCCTAGAATTGGCATTTCGTCATATTTTAGGCAGAGGTCCTTCTTCCCGAGAAGAAGTGCAAAGCTATTTCTCGATTGTCTCTGATGGTGGATTAGCCGCCTTGGTTGATGCCTTAGTAGATTCCCAAGAATATTCTGATTACTTCGGAGAAGAAACCGTCCCCTATATTCGTGGTTTAGGACAAGAAGCACAAGAATGTCGTAACTGGGGTATGCAACAAAACCTCTTTAGATATAGTGCGCCTTTCCGCAAACTACCAGAATTCTTAACTACTTTTGCCAAATATGAGCAACCCTTACCCGATCAACATGTTTATGGTTCAGGAAATGATCCTTTAGAGATTAGGTTTGGCGCAATTTTCCCTCAAGAAACTCGCAAGCCTAGTTCTTCTCCTGCGCCCTTTAATAAAAATACTAAGAGACTACTAATCTACCGTGGTCCGGCAACCAACAATCAAAATAGCAATCCTACTGCCAGGAATCAAGCTCCTGGTTCTTTAGGTGCTAAAGTATTTTCCTTGGGAGATAGTGATTCCGTAACTGCGGTCATTAATGCTTGTTATCTTCAGGTTTTCGGTCGCAATGTTTATGAAGGTCAGCGATTATCACGAGGGGAAAGCAAACTAGCTAATGAAGAAATTACAGTTCGGGAATTCGTAAGGCTGCTGGCAAAATCCGATGTCTTCCGCAATACCTATTGGACTCCATTCTATGTGGTAAAGGCGATCGAATATATCCACCGTCGTCTTCTAGGTCGTCCTACCTATGGTCGTCAGGAGATGAACCGCTATTTTGATATAGCTTCTAAACAGGGTCTATATGGATTAGTTGATGCGCTGATTGATAGCCCAGAATATGCTGAGGCATTTGGAGAGGATAAAGTTCCTTACGAACGTTATCTAACACCAGGAGGTTTACAATTACGTTCCAACAGACCTGGTAAAGTTACAGAAGGCAACTTCAATGTCAAGGTTGAGAAAAAACTCACACCCCGTTTCATCGAGTTGGGTGCTGTTCCCAAATTACGTACTGAACCTGATATTAAATTCCGCGTTAACCAAGGGGTTAACGTTCAAAGACAACAAACCAAGCAGTTCAAGCTAACTGACCTGAGTGACAAGGTAGGAGTTCAAAATGTCATCAGTGCTGCCTATAGACAAATTTTTGAACGAGATTTAGCACCCTTTACTATTAAGCGTGAGTTTACCTCTTTGCAAAGTAAAGTGAGTAATGGGGAAATTACTGTTAAAGAATTCATTCAAGGTTTAGGTTGTTCTGATCTGTACCTCAAAGAATTTTATGCTCCCTATCCCAATACAAAAGTGATTGAATTGGGCACTAAGCATTTCTTAGGGCGAGCACCCCTAAACCAAAGAGAAATTCAAAAATACAATCAGCTTCTGGCGACTCAGGGTATCAAAGCTTTCATCGATTCTCTGGTCGAGAGTATGGAATATCTGCAAGCATTTGGCGAGGATACAGTGCCTTATCGTCGTTATCCTACCTTACCTGCGGCTAATTTCCCTAATACTGAGAAATTGTATAATACTCTAACGAAGCAAAATAAGGACATAGTTGTTCCGAGCTTTCCCCCAGCTAAATTCAACATCTAGGGGTTAGGTAGCTTCGTCTTGCTATTTCTCAGGGTAATCGCTCTGGCTAAGAAAAAATAACTAGAGCGATTGATATTATTTATGCTGGAGCTGACAATCAAGGAGTCAGGTTTAGCTAGATAACAGAACATAGTGTAAAACTTTGTTAAGGAAATTAGTAGAGATATAACTCTTGGCTTAATAAGCTGCAATACTATTCTGTAGATTGAGTATAAAAATCAAGTGATGTGTAAAGAGTGTCCTTCTGCTCAATATAGCTTGACTCACCAAGGGTTAAAAATTTTGGACTGTACCTAGTTTTTGATTGTAGATACTTTTCTAGTCAAAAACTGACTGCATCAACTTATTTTTGACTTGTAGTCTTAACAGGTACTTCCTATTGTAAAGTAGAGTATGATAGCTCTAATTTTTTTCCATAGAGAGTATGTAACTCCTCTATGTCTAAGAGGACATTAATCCTTAAAAAACCAATTTAACTTTTTTGGAGGAATCCATCAATGAGTATTGTCACGAAATCCATCGTGAGTGCTGACGCTGAAGCTCGTTATCTGAGCCCTGGCGAATTAGAAAGAATCAAATCATTTGTTTCTTCTGGCGAAAGTCGTTTGCGCATTGCCCAAGTTCTTACTGAATCCCGTGAGCGCATTATTAAACAAGCAGGGGATGCTTTATTCCAAAAACGTCCTGACGTTGTTTCTCCTGGTGGTAATGCCTACGGGGAAGAGATGACTGCGACTTGCCTCAGAGACTTAGACTATTACCTAAGACTGGTAACCTACGGTATCGTATCTGGCGATGTCACTCCTATCGAAGAGATCGGTTTGGTAGGCGCTAAAGAAATGTACAAATCTCTAGGGACTTCTATTGACGCGGTAGCGCAAGGTGTTCGGGAAATGAAGAATGTAGCTTCCTCTTTGATGTCTGGAGAAGATGCAGCTGAAGCTGCTTCTTACTTCGACTATGTTATCGGAGGATTACTCTAGGATTGAACAACCTGGAGATAATCTAGAGCTCTAGCATTTTTCTTCGATACTAAAAGATATTCAGACTAGGTAAGATAAGGAAATAAAATTATGCAAGACGCAATTACTTCTGTCATTAACTCTGCTGACGTACAGGGACAATATTTAGACGGCTCTGCTTTGGAAAAGCTCAAAGCTTATTTTCAAACTGGACAACTTAGAGTTCGTGCTGCTAATGCCATTAGCGCTAATGCTGCTGCAATTGTCAGAGATGCTGTAGCTAAATCACTGTTATACACTGACACCACTCGTCCTGGTGGTAATATGTATACCAC
>JBFRWL010000415.1:0-2554 GCA_051439565.1 Prochloraceae cyanobacterium | reverse complement strand
ATATAACTGTGCTGAATCAACAGGAGCTACTGTAGTAGGTCCTCTCATGTGCCAGGATGAACCTGTACATAAAATTATCCATTTTGCTGGTGGGGAATCTCGCATTGTCACCGACATCAACGGTAAGCGACATATTCGCGAGAAAATGTACAAACAAGGACAACAAGTTGTAGATGTACTCCCCTCCCTCCAACGCACTGAAACCGCGTTAGCGGAATTCCACTGTGTCCTAGTGGGGAGAGAAATTTTTGAGAGCATCGGTAATTTAGACCCCAAAATGCTCTGTACCAAAGAACACCTGGACTTCTGTATGACAGTCAGAGAAGCTGGAGGAAAGGTTTATTTTGAGCCTGAAGCGATAGTAACTTATGTCCAAGGACTTGCTTTAGAATTGAGCGATATCCACTTCTATATGCTGCGTTGGAGTGATGCTTGGACTATGGCGAGTTTAGAACATTTCCGCGAAAAATGGCAATTGACAGAAGATAACTATTTTCGAGTCAAGTACAAAAAACTCGGTTCTCGTCGCAAACGGAGCATTATTAAGCCTGTAGTTCGTAAATTTAAAAAAGTAGGGAAAAAAGTCGGAATTGAGAAAAAACAAATAGAAAACTTTTTGCTATCTCTAGATAGAAAACTCAATCACTTCCTCACTAATCAATACAACCGTAAAACTTCTGCTTAAACTACCAACCTCAGATTGATGAATAATCCTCTACTCAGCATTATTATTCCTACTTACAATCGACCTCATCTCCTCCCCCGCGCTGTCAATAGTGCTTTGGCGCAAACCTTGGAAGATATTGAAGTAATTGTTGTTGATGATGCTTCCCCAGAACCAGTCCAACTTCCAGAACATCCCAAACTTAGCATTATTAGACTCCCTGAAAATCGGGGTGGTGCTGCTGCTCGCAATGCTGGTGCTAAAGCAGCTAAGGGACATTGGATTACTTATCTAGATGATGATGATGAATTGTTACCAAATATGGCAGCAGTATCTCTCGAAGCCCTTGCTAATACAGATTTGCCCAAACCAGTGGCTGCCCTTTCTGGAATTGAGGTGATTAATAGCAAAGGTAAGGCTACTAAAAACCGATTACCACCAACTCTTCCCCTTGGTTCTTATTTCTGTCTGGAAAATATTGAACCTGGAAAATCTTTTTTCTGTAAACAAACTATGGTTGTTGAACGGGATGTACTGTTAGAAATTGGTGGTTTTGATGAGTCCTTTCCCTCCCGTGTCCATACAGAATTATTCTTAAGACTCAATCCAGTCTGTTCTATTTTAGGTTTGCCTATAATAACTTATCGCTTATTTAAACATGAAGGTTCTCAAGTCTCAAAAAACTCTTCACTACGCCAAATTTCCTTTAACCGCCTGATTGACAAACACAAGGAGATCTTCCAATCACGTCCAAAAGCATTTGCTAAATTTGTCTTTCGACATGCCAAGCGTTCTTATGAACTAGGTCAAACTAGCGCAGCTTTTTTAAACTTGTTATGGGCTATGAGAATAGCTCCGAGAAAGACCTTGTCTAAACTTAATAAATCACTATCGAAGGCAACAGCAACAAAGAAAGCTCAGAAGCAATCAGCTTTGCCTGTCAACGGAGCGTAACTCTTCGTAGAACTATCAAAAATAAATTAAGGTTGTCAATTATCAACATGGAGGTCTTATGATTACAGATATTCTAGATATGGGCGAACAGGTCAATCTGCGTGGGCAAGTGGTTGTAGTTGGTTCTGGTATTGCAGGTGCAGAAGTAGCAACCCACCTGGCACGTAATGGACGAGAGGTAATACTTTTAGAAAGCGGACGGGGTCAATTCGATCCATCAATCCAGGCATTAAATGACTTAACTTTTCTAGGTAAACGCCATCGCGAGTTAGACCCAAATACCTACTACCATCAGTATCTACCACCAGAGTTACGGGGAGTTAGTCGGGTGCGTCAGTTTGGTGGCACAAGTAACGTCTGGACAGGTAAGTGGAAATATCTAGAGCCTTCGGACTTCGATGGTAGAGCTTGGGTTGCTAATAGCGGTTGGCCCATTAGTTTCGAGGATCTTTTGCCCTACTACCGTTCTGCTGCTAAAGATTATGGTTTCGGTGATTTAGAAGCAGAAGCCCTGCGTCCCAAGATTAGGGAATTTCGAGCAACGTTAGCGGAATACAGTTTGAAAATGAGCAGTTTTTACTGGGAAAAGACACCCACCCGTACAGCAGTACGTTTTGGGGATGAGATGGCTCGCTCAAAAAACCTGAACGTAGTAATGGGTGCGACTGCCACTGAGTTAAAACTTGATGCTTCGGGGCAACGTATAACCGCAGTTGCTTGTCGTTCCCTTGAAGGTAAAGAACTTATCGTCGAAGGTGATGTAATCATTCTGGCAACTGGGGCGTTTGAAAGCGCGCGACTCCTAATGGCTTCCGACCAGCAACTCCCTGGTGGGATCGGCAATGCACACGACCTTGTTGGTCGCTTCTACACTGACCATCCTAAACACCATACTGGAATATTATGGCCAGGACAATTGACTCAACAATACGCTCA
>JBFRWL010000414.1:0-25973 GCA_051439565.1 Prochloraceae cyanobacterium | reverse complement strand
CCTGTGTAACGTGCGGCTGCGACTTCTACGACTCAATACTATGCCAGCCTTAAAACCCAAACTACTAGAAGATGCCTCCCAACTACAAAGTAAAAACTGCAGCCAATTGCGCAATCTAGGGCGACTTCCTTACCCTATGAGGCGAGACAAGGGAGATAAAGGCTTCCGCCGCATCAGTTGGGACGAAGCTTTAGAACTAATTGCCAGCCGTATCCGCGCCAGCGAACCCGATCGCACTGGCTACTATATCACCAGCCGAGGTACGGTCAACGAAACTTACTACGCCACGCAAAAAGCCGTGCGGGCAATGGGTACCAACAACGTCGATAATGCGGCGAGAATCTGCCATTCTCCTAGTACTGGCGCACTGAAAACTACTATTGGCGCAGCAGCTACTACTTGCTCCTATAAAGACTGGATCGGTACAGATTTATTAGTCTTTATCGGTTCTAACGTCGCCAACAATCAGCCCGTGACCGTTAAATATCTCCACTGGGCAAAAAAAGCAGGCACTCGCATCGTTGTAATTAACACCTATCGCGAACCAGGGATGGAGCGTTATTGGGTGCCTTCTATCCCGGAAAGTGCTTTGTTTGGGACTAAGTTTGCTGAAGACTTTTTCCTCATTAACGTGGGCGGAGACATACCATTTCTCAATGGTACCATTAAGCATATCATAGAAAACAACTGGTTTGACAAGTATTTTATTGATAATTACACCAGTGATTTTGAGAAATTAAAAGCTACTTTAGATACTCAATCTTGGGAAGAATTAGAGTTAATTTCTGGAGCAACTCGCGAGGAAATGTATGCCTTTGCCAAGATGGTAAAAGAAGCAGACAAAGCTGTGTTTGTCTGGAGTATGGGAATTACCCAACACGAGTGCGGCGAAGATAATGTTAAAGCCATTATTAATTTAGCTTTAACTAAGGGATTTGTCGGTCGAGAAGGCTGCGGTTTAATGCCTATTCGCGGTCACTCCGGGGTGCAAGGTGGAGCGGAAATGGGTTGCTATTCTACTGTATTTCCTGGAGGCAGAAAAATCAATCCAGAAAATGCCACCGAGATGAGCAAAATTTGGGGTTTTGAGGTACCAGGTAATAAAGGATTAATTGCCTCAGAAATGATTGATGCAGCGGCGGAGAATAAGTTAGATGTGTTATTCTCTGTGGGGGGTAATTTCCTGGATGTTTTACCCGATCCAGATTATGTAAAATCTGCTTTACTCAATATTCCGCTGCGGGTGCATATGGATATTATTTGTTCTCAACAAATGTTGTTAGAACCTGGGGAAACTGTGGTATTACTTCCTGCTACTACTCGCTACGAAATTCCAGGAGGAGTGACAGAAACTTCTACAGAAAGGCGAGTAATTTTTAGTCCTGAAATACCTGGAAGAAGAATAGGCGAGGCACGATCGGAATGGGAAGTATTTATGGAGTTAGCAAGGCGGGTACGTCCCGATCGCGCAGATAAATTGCAGTTTAAAAATACAGCCTCTATCCGCCAAGAAATTGCTAAGGTAATTCCTCAGTATGCAGGAATTCAACACTTAAAAGAAGCAGGCGATCAATTTCAATATGGCGGCTCCCATTTATGTTTTGGGTGGAAGTTTCCTATGCCAGATGGTAAGGCTAAGTTTTCGGTATTGTCTCCTACACAAAAAGAAGTACCAGAGGGGTATTTCTTAGTAGCTACTCGTCGAGGTAAGCAGTTTAATAGCATGGTGCAAGAAAAGAAAGATGCTATTACTGGTGCGGTACGAGAAGCAGTGTTAATTAGTTCGGTAGATGCAGAAAAATTGGGGTTAAAAGATGGGGATAAAGTAGTGTTAAAAAATGACTTGGGCGAGTATCAGGGACGGGTATATATGGCACCAATGAAACCGGGTAATTTACAGATACATTGGCCTGAAGGTAATGTTTTGTTAGATAAGAGCAAGCGATCGCTTGAAGGGGTTCCAGATTACAATGCCTTGGTGAGTTTGGAGAAAGTTTAGTTTATATATCTTTGTAAAGGATAAATTTATGACAAATATACTGGAAGTGATCGCTTAAGAATCAGGGGAATGTGGGGAATAGATAATCCTATTAATGTCTATAATTACCTTAATATTGTTAATGGTAATATTGATTTTAATTTTCAAATGATTGCCTTAATGAAGGAAAGTAAATATTTGTCATTTTCACCCTTAAGTAGAACCATGCTTGAATCTATCTCTGGTTCTGGATTTAGTATGAGCGATCGCCAAATTAAATCTCCAGATAATCCAGCAGAAATGATTAATGCTAAAATAATTAAATACATTAGATGAGGTTATGATTCAAAAATAGTGAATATTGTTTCTCTATTTTCAGGATGTGGAGGATTAGATTTAGGATTTCGTCAAGCTGGATTTAATATTATCTGGGCTAATGAATATGATCAATCTATTTGGGTAACCTATGAGTTCAATCATTCTGACACTAAGCTCGATAAAAGAGATATTAGAAATATAAAATCTTCTGAAATTCCTGATTGTGTAGGAATCATTGGTGGTCCTCCATGCCAAAGTTGGAGTGAGGCTGGAGCTGGCCGTGGTATTAATGATACTAGAGGTAGGTTATTTTACGATTACATTAGAATTGTTCAAGATAAACAACCACTGTTTTTTCTAGCCGAAAATGTAAGTGGTATATTAGCTGCCAGACATACAAAAGCTTTTACTAATATATTAAATTTATTTAGAGATATAGGATACGAAGTTTCTTACCAGCTTTTGAATGCTAATGATTTTCAAGTTCCTCAAGATAGAAAAAGAGTTATCATTGTTGGCTACCATGAAAAGTTAGATGGAGCCTTTGAATTTCCTAAACCTAAAAAGCCTAAGTTAACACTTAAAGAAGCTATTTATGATTTTAAATTAATAGAACCGATAAAAGTCAAGGATAAAATAGAAAAACATCATCAAATTTTACCAAATCACGAATACCTGGATGCAGGATTTTCTAGTATTTACATGTCAAGAAATAGAGTCAGAAGTTGGACAGAACCATCTTTTACTATTCAGGCAGGAGGAAGACACGCACCTATTCATCCTCAGGCTAATAAAATGATTTTTATAGAAAAAGATAAACGTATTTTTGATCCTAAATCTCCTCAGCCTTACCGTAGATTATCTGTTAGGGAATGTGCCAGAATACAAACATTTCCAGATAACTTTATTTTCAAGTATGGACATATTGCACACGGATATAAAATGGTAGGGAATGCTGTACCTGTTAATTTTGCAAGAATACTCGCACGCAAAATATTTGTAGATATCCAGGAATATCTACATTCAGGTTGTTGTAGTAATCTGAGTAAACTTGAATATACTCAGCAGTTGACTTTATTCACTCCAGGTTATGTTAACCAATGAAGACTCCTACTAGCAAAACTAAAGCTAAAGTCTGGGTAGTAAAAAATAATAAACAAACATCGCGATCGGATTATGTCGCTACAGAATAACCCTTACAAATCCGTCTAGTTAACCCACAACAAACAATTGCCATAACTAGGGTTTGCTGAAAAACGTGAGTTCGACCAAAGCATAAATTATTAGTCTCTCAACGAAAAAATGATGGTTTCAGCTTGCAAAAGAATAGGGGTTTGAGCCTCTGTCGAACTCACGTACCAATAGTTGTCCTCGTCAGCGTACTTTTTAATTTGTGTTGCAAGACCTTCAGCAAGATATTAGGTGACAATAATGCTGTATATGGTTTAAGCAGATGCTGAACCTCGATTAAGGCTTTATATACAGTGTTATTATCAACAGCAGCTTTTATTACTTGGTCTAAGTATTTTTGCATTAATCGCGTTATTAGATCGGGTTTCGTTCCGACAGTAGTTGACCAAAGCAGATCATCACCTGTTGCCATCATCCAAGGAGTCTTATTAACCTTGGCTATTTGCGCTTGAAAGCGTCGAGAAAAACCCGAAAAATTATCTTTGCCTTGACTTTGGTGTTCTTGCTCGAGACAACTAGATAAAGTTAAGGCATCTAATGCAGCTACAGTCATACCTTGACCATAAATAGGATTAAAGCAACAGACTGCATCACCGAGAATTACGAAGTTTTCTGGCATTTTCTTGAGCTTTTCGTAGTGAAATAGGCGATTTCCTGTATTGCGATAGCTATAGATAGGTGAGATAGGTTGAGCCTTGGTAATATTCTCGTAAAGAACTCAGCTTCGCAAACTACGAGCAAAGTCTAAAAATCCATTTTCTTCTGTTGGCGGATAATCTTTACCAATGCCTATTAGCGTAACCATCCAGCGATCGTCTTCTAAAGCAGAAATAATGCCTCCACGAGGATTGTCTGGCGCAGATGGCATTATATACAAGAATTGCCAATCTTGTGCTTCCATTTTAGGGCGCTGATATGATCGAGCAGCATAGCCCAAGAAGGAATTAATTCTTGTTTCTGTGGGAATTTCATACCCCAAAGCTTTTAACCATTTAGGGGCAAAAGAATTACGCCCGCTAGCATCAACAACTAACTGAGCAGCTAATTCGATTTCTCGCTCTTGGTTTACCTTTACTCTAACTCCTTCGACATCAGTTTTATTACTATTTGTCAACAAGTCAGTTACCAAAGCAGCATCTAGAAAATTTACCTGGCTAAAATTTTCTAGATGCTTGCGGATGGTCAATTCGAGCAGATTTCGACTACAAGCGTAACTAGTTATTTCAGAAGCAAAATTAGGAGACCAAGTACTACCTAAAAGCCAAGCATTATCTGCTACCCAATCAACTTTAATAGCACCTTTTTTGGTCAGGGAAGCCTTTAATCCAGGAAATAACTGCTCTAATATCTTCTCTCCCTGACTAAGCAAGCCGTGGACTTGATATGATTGCGGGACTCCTGGACGTGGTTTTGGTTCTTGGGGATATCGATCGCGCTCAATAATGGTGACTCGCTCGAAGTGATCGGAGAGCACTCGCGCGGCTAAAATTCCAGCAATACCACCACCAATTACTATTGCCTGCTCTTGAGAGCCAGAACCAGAAATAACTTCTTTATTCATAGTACTTCGATCCGTTACACTCATTTGACGTGATTTCGAGCTGCTATATCTATCTCCACATTTAATCTTCTGTTTTATGTAGCTGATAGCTTTTTTAAGCAAGTGTTTACGAATTGACTGCGAGGCTGGCTTTGGAGTAGTTAAAAAGTTAGATCTAAATCACGTTAAAAAATAAACACTATCTGTAGTTTCCAGTCCTTTGCTTGGATATAAGTAATTTCAATTTGCTGAATAAATTCCCGAAAATAAAAGCGCCTCTCTGCTTCGGATAAATCAAGCCAGAATTGAGGAATAGAAACTGTTTGGGCGAGTTCTTGCAAATTTACTGGCGGTAATTGAGCTAGTCTTTGTTGGATTTGAGAAATTTCTGTACGTAGTTTGTAACTGCGTAACTTCTCAGTTTCTTCGTCCAGAATGCCTTGCTCTTGTAAATTAGGTAACTGAACTAAGATTTCTTCTCTCTTAGCAATTTCAGCCCCTAGCATTTTCTTAATTCCATCCAGACTAGGAATATTCATCTGTGCTACTGCAAGGGGTAAATCTTGGCAAACTCGCTCAATAGTTTTTGCTAATACTTCCTGGTAAGGGATAGCTTTGCATTTAGGACGTATCCCACAATTAAGAGGACGCAGATAAAGATATTCTCGTTTTTTGTCTCTGGTGGTAACGCGAGTGACTCCCATTGGGGACTGACATTGCTGACAAACTACTAAACCGGCAAGGGATCGGGGGGCGCTAGCGGTACGGGAAGGCAAACGGCTATTGCGACGTAACAGCCGATCGATCTGGGCGGCTTCTTCCCGAGAAATAATCGGTACGTGGGTATTAGAAATTACCTCATTGTTTTGATAGATTAGGTCGCCGCGATAGACTGGATTAGTCAACCAACGGTGACCTGTAGAGGCGGAAATTTTTTTACCATATCTTTTTTCTAGGTAGCGCACTGCACCTCGCAAAGAACCAAACAATAAGAAGCGCTCAAAAAAATCTTTGACTACGGGAGCAGTACTGCGATCGATAATGTATTTATCTTTACCTCTGCGGTATCCGTAGGGTGCTTTACCTGGTGGTGGCAAGGTTTTAAGGCGATTGCGGGCGTGTCCTTGGCGTAAACGACGGCGGCGCTGGTTACGTTCAATTTCTGGCAGTAGTTTAGCCAAATTTGCCTTAATTTCTCTAGAAGTAGCATTATTTAGTTGAGAGGAACTATAGGCTTGCTCGGTGGCTGCGATCTCTATACCAAGAGATTCCAGTTGAGTAAGACGCGCGATCGACTCTTCTACGGTGTCTCCTAGTTCTTCCAGACGACGAATTAACAAACAATCAGGAGGTTCAACTTGACAATCTGCTAATAGCTGTTGTAGCTGTTGGCGGTTTCCCAAGTCCTGATATACTTTATCTACCTCTAATCCCCAAATTTCAGGACTGGGTGGGGACTCTAGTAGAGGGTCGCTATAAAGATAGGCAATAGTTTTCAAAGTCGAAAGTTATTAGATCGATGAACGAAGTCAGAGGTCAGAGGTAACAAGAAAAAACAAACTCCTGATTTCGGTTTTATATTTATTTTTGCCTACTCACTTAAGAACTAATCTGACTAATTTCGATAATATTGCCATCTGGATCTTGGGTAAATAAGGCTGCGCGACCAGAGGCACTCATTTGCATGAGATAGCCACAAGTTTGCAAGCGCTCCTTTGCTGCGTCTAAATTGCTCACAGCCAAGGCAATGTGAGGGTTACGACCCCACTTTACTGGATTTTGTAGTTCGGTTTTTAGCTGGGGATGAAGGATTAGGTGAATCTGATACTCCCCTACTTGATACCAAACACCTGGATATTTCAAGATTCTGTCTACTTTCGATAAGCCTAGAACCTTGCTATAGAATTGTTCGGCAGCTTCGAGGTCGGAAACGAGAATAGCGGTATGAAGGCATTGGGTAATCTGCATTATCGAAAATTATTGCCAGAATTTAATAGGGTTTATTTTTATCTAAGATTCTTCGCTCATTTTATCCAAATAGACCACAGCGATAGCATTTTGTGGTTTCTTACCCCAATATAGTTCGGCAAACCGTACTGAAAAAACAGTTGCGATCGCCTCCTCTATTTCGTTAAATTAGCACTCGGAAGGTGAGAGTGCTAATTTAAAACAAAGCACTTTCTAATTAACAACATTTTATTGTAATCATCGAGAGAATTTCCTATGGCAGCTATCACCATAAGCGTCTCGACAGTCAAGCCTCTAGGCGATCGAGTCTTTGTTAAAGTCAGTCCTTCAGAAGAAAAAACTGCTGGTGGCATTCTCCTCCCCGATGCAGCTAAGGAGAAGCCTCAAATAGGAGAAGTAGTTTCTGCTGGCGCTGGCAAGCGTAATGATGATGGGAGTCACGCTCCCTTAGAAGTAAAAGTGGGCGATCAAGTTCTTTACTCCAAATATGCTGGCACCGACATCAAACTCGGTGGCGAAGAATACGTCCTGCTATCAGAAAAAGACATTTTAGCAATAGTTGAATAGTTCTTGTTGCTCGGTTGAAGTGAAATAATCTACGTCCACGCTTTACTAAAAAAAAGAGGCATTTATGGCTAAGACGATCGTATACGACGATGAAGCTCGTCGCGCTCTAGAAAAAGGAATAGACCTGTTGGCTGAAGCAGTTGCCATTACCCTTGGTCCCAAGGGACGCAACGTAGTGCTAGAAAAGAAATTTGGCGCTCCCCAAATTGTCAATGACGGGGTTACCATTGCCAAAGAAATCGAACTGGAAGAACACATTGAAAATACTGGTGTCTCCCTGATTCGTCAAGCTGCTTCCAAGACTAATGATGTGGCTGGCGACGGGACGACCACTGCTACCGTCTTGGCTCATGCCATCGTCAAAGAAGGCTTACGCAACGTCGCCGCTGGGGCTAACCCGATCGCTATCAAGCGGGGCATCGACAAAGCTACAGAAGTCCTAGTAGCAAAGATTGCCGAACACGCCAAGCCAGTTGAGGACTCCAAGGCGATCGCTCAAGTAGGAACAATTTCTGCTGGTAACGACGAAGAAGTAGGCAACATGATTGCTGAAGCAATGGACAAAGTTGGCAAAGAAGGTGTGATTTCCCTCGAAGAAGGTAAGTCCATGACTACCGAATTAGAAATCACCGAGGGGATGCGCTTTGACAAGGGTTACATCTCCCCCTACTTCGTCACTGATACCGAAAGGATGGAAGCAGTTTTAGACGAGCCATTCGTACTGCTGACCGACAAGAAAATTACCCTAGTACAAGACCTTGTACCAGTATTAGAGCAAGTAGCACGCCAAGGCAGACCCTTAGTGATTATTGCTGAGGATATCGAAAAAGAAGCTCTAGCTACCCTGGTAGTCAACCGTCTGCGCGGCGTATTGACTGTAGCTGCTATCAAGGCTCCTGGTTTTGGCGATCGCCGCAAAGCAATGCTGGAGGATATCGCTGTCTTAACTGGCGGTCAAGTAATCAGCGAAGACGCAGGACTAAAATTAGAATCTGCCAAGCTTGATATGCTCGGCAAAGCTCGTCGCCTCACCATCACCAAAGACAACACCACGATCGTAGCTGAAGGTAACGAAAAAGACGTTAAAACCCGCTGCGGACAAATCCGTCGTCAGATTGACGAAACTGACTCTTCCTACGATAAGGAAAAACTGCAAGAGCGTTTGGCAAAATTATCTGGTGGAGTTGCCGTAATTAAGGTAGGTGCGGCTACAGAAACGGAAATGAAGGACCGCAAGTTGCGCCTGGAAGATGCAATTAACGCTACTAAAGCGGCTGTTGAAGAAGGTATCGTTCCTGGTGGCGGTACGACTCTAGCGCACCTCACTCCAGATTTAGAAGAGTGGGCAAAAGCCAACCTGAGCGGAGAAGAGTTAACCGGAGCCACAATCGTCGCTCGCGCTCTACCCGCACCACTAAAGCGCATTGCTGAAAATGCAGGTCAAAATGGTGCCGTAGTAGCTGAGCGAGTCAAAGAAAAAGAATTCAACGTCGGCTATGATGCAGCCAAAGATGAGTTTAGCGATCTTTTTGCTGCAGGTATTGTTGACCCAGCTAAGGTAACTCGTTCCGCACTGCAAAATGCTGCTTCGATCGCTGGTATGGTACTAACTACCGAGTGCATCGTGGTTGACAAACCAGAAAAAGATAAATCTTCCGCTGCTGGCGCTGGCGGTGGAGATTTTGACTACTAATTCTCGCTTTTTCTAGAGATTGCCCGAACTCGTTTCGGGATAAGATTACCAACTAGGCGGTTTTATACCGCCTTTTTTTAGCTGTTTGGTGTTACTTCTGACCTCTGACCTCTGACCTCTGACCTCTGACCTCTCCCCAACATCTATTACACTAAACCCTATGACTCACTACTTTGCCACCGTCGCTCGCGGCTTAGAGGAGCTGGCAGCTCTAGAGATAGAGAGTTTGGGCGCTCGATCGATTAGTCCGGGTTTCTGTGGCGTTGCTTTTGAGGGCGATCGTGCCCTTCTTTACCGCGTTAACCTCTGGGCGAGACTTCCCTTTCGAGTGCTGCTCAAGTTAGACGAGTTCCCTTGTAGGGATGGGGAGGATCTCTATCGGGGCGTTCAAAAGATTGATTGGCAGCAATATCTTACTCCAGACTATACCCTAGCCGTTAAGGCGACGGGTAAAAACCAGCATCTCAACCACACCCACTTTACCGCGCTCCAGGTCAAGAATGCCATTGTTGATCGACAGCAACAAGAATTAGGCGATCGCTCCAATGTAGATAAACAAAATCCAGACGTGCTAGTTAACGTTCACATTAACCGCGATCGCTGTGTTGTTAGCCTCGATAGTTCTGGAAACAGCCTGCATCGAAGGGGCTACCGTCCTGCTGTAGGTCAAGCCCCCCTCAAAGAGTCCCTGGCTGCAGCCCTAATCCAACTATCGGGTTGGGAATCAAATTTACCTTTTCTCGACCCCCTTTGTGGTTCGGGTACTTTACCCCTAGAGGCTGGTTTGAAAGCATTGAATATTGCACCAGGGCTGTTTCGAGATCGCTTTGGCTTCCAAACTTGGCCCGACTTTAATGCTGCGCTTTGGGAAAGATCGATCCAAAAGGCTAAAACCAGTCAGTTTAAGGGACTCCTAGCTCCTATTTTGGGCAGCGATCGTGATCGTCATGTTATCGAGCAGGCTAGGGCTAATGCTATTTCCTGTGGAGTCGATCGGCACGTCAAGTTTTCTCGAACCGATCTAGCCCAGGTAGAAGCACCTAGCGACTGCGGAATGATAATCTGCAATCCGCCCTATGGCGAACGCCTTGGTAAAGCTGAAGAACTAGGTGCATTTTACAAGCTCTTGGGAGATGTCCTCAAACAAAGGTTCAAGGGTTGGACGGCTTTCATACTGAGTGGTAATAAAGAACTTGCTCGACATATTAAACTCAAATCTTCGCAGCGCATTCCCGTTTATAATGGCTCGATTCAATGCCAGTTAATGAAATACGAATTGTATTAATGAGAATAAGTATTCATATCGTTTCCTTAAACTTTAAGTTAGTTAGCTCAATTGTAGCTTTGCCGTTTTTGCTTCTAAGGTGACTGGTAGCTTAGCTGTAAGAGCAAACTCCTCGACAAAGGATTGCAATATGGAGGTAGTAGTATCTGCACTAACAACTGGAAGTTCTTTGCCAGCTATGCCCAAAACGCCAATAGTGTGTCTAAACTTACGGATCAATAGGTTTGGCTCCCTCAGTTCTATCCAAAGAGATTCAGCTTTGGCGGCAAAGCGATCCTCACGGCACCTGACGCGATTCAAATCGGTGTCAGTTGGGTCAGATTTAGCGAAGGCGTTCCAAACCTCCTCGGCTATAGGTTCTACATCTAAGAGCTCTGTCAACAGGCGAGAATCCAAGCTAACACTCGAAAACAGTCTCTCGATCGCATCTTTAATTCGAGTAAGAAGAATTTGAGGATGAATGGAAGACAAGACTTGACCTTGCTTTCCTGATTCAAGTGAATAGGGCGGACACGTCGGTGCAAATGTCTGGTATAGCTGCCAAAGATAGAGAATTAGAGAGGTGGCTATTTGAGGATCCAGCATTGACTCGCATATATTGTCCAGAATGAGTCCGCATTGCTCAAAGGTATATGTATCAGCTCCGCCAGATTGGGCAGTAGAGAGCATTTTCTGTTGTAGAAACGAAAACCGCTTTGATAAGTCGAACAAAAATGCTTTTTGGTGAATGGAGGATGGGATACCAATCGAAGATGATAAGTACTCGTACAGAGGGACGTACAAAAGGGACATGGAGTAGAAGGAAGAGGGGGCGACCGAATCGAAGGGATGCCAAACTGCTCTACCATCGGCTTGCAATTGTGAGCGTAAGCATCGCGAGGATAAGAACTTCAACTCGAAGACAGGAAAACGAATAGATAGTCTGGCGTTTACAGTTTTAAGAGCTTCCCAAATCTCCTTTGGGGAGCTAAAGGTTCTCAAAAGTTCTGGGTTTGAATCCCACAAATCAGGGGCAAATCCATAACTTGGAATTGAGAACATCTGAATTAATGATGAGGAATACATTTGAGAGTATGGGTGTTTTTAAAAAAATTGTAGCGAGAGAAAGGTTACTTTGATCTCCTTCAGTATTTAGTTAATGACTGTTGCATAGCCTAGTACAATTAAGCTAAAAGTTGACAGAGTTACTTAATAAAAATTAATCCAAACTATAAAAAATATTAATACCAATTTCGTTTAAGATTGGTACATTTTGGTTAGGAAAAGAAAAGTGTGGGAAGTGTGGGAAGTAGTTTGATCCCCCTTGTTTCCCCCTGTTTCCCTGTCTCCTTTGTCTTCCTCACTCCCCATGTCTGTCCTCATTTGTCCTGGATTTCATTCCCCTCAATTAACCCAAAGTTTTCTGCAAGGCTTGCAACTGACAGAAAGCCAATACTTGCCTACTAATTGGCTTGTTTTTCCTACCCAGGACTATCTCCCTGTTTCTGTTATGGACATCTTGACATTTTTACAAAAACATGAAGGAAATCCCGGACAAGCTCCACCCGTGGTATTTATTAGTTTTAGTGCTGGAGTTGTTGGCGCAATGCTCGCAGCGATCGCCTGGCAAAAGCAATTGGGTAAGGTGAAAGCCTTTTTTGCCCTAGATGGTTGGGGAGTTCCTTTAACTGGTAATTTTCCCATACATCGCCTCAGTCACGACTACTTCACTCACTGGAGTTCCCCACTTCTGGGCGCTGGCAAAGATAGCTTCTACGCCGAACCAGCAGTAGAACACCTCGAGCTGTGGCGATCGCCGCAAACAGCAGTAGGCTGGTGGGTGAAACGCTCTGGATGCGAAGTACGCTGTTCTGCGGCTAAGTTCTTAACAATGTTTTTATCTAAATACCAACAAATATGACAAAAAATATATGAGCATGACTTAAAGTTAAAATATTACTTATATCAATTCTTTATATTGCATTATAAGTAACAGAACTTAAGATTAAGAGTCAAAAATTAAACAGGTTGCTAAAATAACAGTTGGCTAAAGTGGTTTCTACAAGCGTTCCTCAAACAAGATTATTAACTAATATCACTCCTCAGCGTCGCACAGGTGCTTTTGCCTTAATGGACAGTCTCAAGCACCATGGCGTTAAGCACATTTTCGGCTATCCTGGGGGTGCTATTCTTCCCATTTACGACGAGCTATATAGAGCAGAAGCAAGGGGAGATGTTCAGCATATCTTAGTTAGACACGAACAAGGAGCAGCCCATGCAGCTGACGGATATGCTCGGGCTACAGGTAAAGTAGGTGTCTGTTTTGGTACATCTGGCCCTGGTGCAACTAATTTAGTTACAGGTATAGCTACTGCCCATATGGACTCTATTCCGATGGTAGTTGTAACGGGTCAGGTTGCCCGTGCTGCTATTGGTACCGATGCTTTTCAAGAAACAGATATTTATGGTATTACCCTGCCGATCGTCAAACATTCCTACGTGGTACGTCATGCTAAAGATATGGCGCGTATTGTTGCCGAAGCTTTTCACATAGCTAGTACAGGTCGTCCGGGACCAGTATTAATTGACGTGCCTAAAGACGTAGGGCTAGAAGAGTGCGACTACTTGCCAGTAGAACCTGGTAGCGTCAAATTACCTGGCTACCGTCCCACCGTAAAGGGTAATCCTCGGCAAATTAATGCTGCATTAGACGCGCTCGAACAGTCAGAAAGACCTTTACTTTACGTTGGTGGAGGAGCAATTTCTGCTGACGCTCACGCCCAAGTTCTCGAATTGGCAGAACGATTTCAGATTCCAGTAACCACAACCTTGATGGGTTTGGGAGCCTTTGAGGAACACCACCCCCTATCCCTAGGTATGCTAGGGATGCACGGTACAGCTTACGCTAATTTTGCCGTGAGTGAATGTGACTTGCTCATTGCCATAGGTTCAAGATTTGACGATCGAGTAACGGGCAAGTTAGATGAGTTCGCCTCTCGTGCTAAAGTAATCCACATCGATATCGACCCAGCAGAAGTTGGCAAAAATAGGGCTCCGGAAGTACCAATTGTGGGGGACGTGCGGCGAGTCCTAGAACAGATGCTACAGCGGGCGCGGGAATTCGATCTGCCTAGCTTTGCCGGACGTACTCAGGAATGGTTAGAGCGTATCGCTCGCTGGAAAGAAGATTATCCTTTAGTCGTTCCTCACTATCCCGACAGCATCTCTCCCCAAGAAGTAATTGTAGAATTAGCCCGACAAGCTCCTCATGCCTATTATACTACAGATGTAGGTCAACATCAAATGTGGGCGGCTCAGTTTCTTAAAAATGGTCCTCGTCGCTGGCTTTCTAGTGCTGGTTTAGGAACTATGGGTTACGGGATGCCTGCAGCCATGGGGGCTAAAGTAGGTGTGCCAGATCAAGAGGTTATCTGCATTAGCGGCGATGCCAGCTTTCAGATGAATCTACAAGAATTGGGAACCTTGTCCCATTACGGGATTAATATCAAGACAGTAATTATTAACAATGGCTGGCAAGGAATGGTACGTCAATGGCAGCAGGCTTTTTTCCAAGAGCGTTATTCTTCTTCTAATATGCAACAGGGAATGCCAGACTTTGAACTCTTAGCCAAAGCCTTTGGAGTCAGGGGCATGATAATAAGGGAGCGCGCCGAACTCAGCGATCGGATTGCCGAAATTCTAGCTCACGACGGTCCCGTATTAGTAGATGTTCGCGTCACTAGAGATGAAAATTGTTATCCTATGGTCGCGCCTGGTAAAAGTAATGCTCAAATGATCGGACTCCCAGAAAGATCGATCGACAAGGAAGACATAGAGCTCGTTTATTGCAGTAACTGTGGAGCAAATAATCTAACTAGCAACAATTTTTGTCCTGAATGCGGTACAAAATTGTAATCATAGCAAGTGAGTGAACTTATAGATTAGGACATTGTCATAGTAGGGAACAGGCAACAGACAACATAAATCATAATGTTCCTTCTCCTAGCTGTTGGTTGTTCCCTAGGTCCTGCTGAATAAGTCTAAAACCTTGATAAATCAATGGTTTAGCCCTAAAGTTAAGTAGCTCAAGTGCAAGAAATAAGCTTCTCTACCTATCAATTCCCATGCACTTTTGAATTGTCTTGATTATTCTGACTCCCTCTCCTGACTCCTATCTACACCGAAAAACTTTTTCAGCAAACCCTACCTATGACCTCTGATTTCATACCTTCTCACCGCCACAATGTCCCATCTTAAGTTGATAGCTAAGCTGAAAAAGTTAGTTTTTCTTGGTTCGAGGGAAATCTATATATAGATAATTATGTCCTTTTATAAAATTTGCTTAGAATTGTGGGTAGTTTACAACAGAAATTTGAACATATTTTAGCAATCGAAGATGAAAAAAATCAGCGTATGGTTACTCTAAAAAATGATACATATACTCTAGGTCGTTCTCCCAAAAATTCCATTGTGATTTACGATCGAAAAGTTTCTCGTCTTCACGCTACAATATTACGCCAAAAAAAATTTCAAACTAATCAATTAGCATTCTGGATTATTGATGGCGATCGTAATGGTAATAGAAGTACTAACGGCATAATCATTAATGGAAAACCCTGTTTATCCCACAAGCTTAAAATTGGCGATACAATTCTTTTGGGAAATACAAGCAAGATCAAATACTATAAATTTTCTATTGTTGCGCTAAAAAAAATATTAAAAACAGGACAATCTTTAAATCAATCTATCCTAGAAAAGATGCTATTGAGACAAGAAGATAATAAAAAAACAATGGTTATCTAATAGTACTATTTAATTCGTGAATTGATTGGTTAAGATAGGCAACAGGCAATAGTAATTCCTCCATTCCCTACCGTTCGCTATTCAAAAATAATTTAGAGTTGTTATGTAGTCCTGCTAAATTATCAAGAAAGGCAGAAGGCTTGTGCCTCTGCCAGAAGGTAAATTTCTGCCCTCTGCCTCGGAGCCTTATTCAATCCTCAAATCTGATTGAATTTCAACAAATGACGCTGAAAACATTAGCTTCTTAAGATTTTGTAATCTTTGCTTGGTATTTCACCTCAGTTCCTCCTAAGCCACAGTATCCATTGGGATTTTTAGCCAGGTATTGTTGATGGTAGCTTTCTGCATAGTAAAATTCAGGAGCAGAGATGATTTCAGTAGTTATTTGGCCATAACCAGCAGAATTGAGAGCTTGTTGATAAGCATTCAGAGAAGACTCAGCTAGTTTTCTTTGCTCTTCTGAATAGACGTAAATGCCAGAACGGTACTGAGTACCAGAGTCATTCCCCTGGCGCATCCCTTGAGTCGGATTGTGGCTTTCCCAAAAAACACGCAGTAGTTCTTCGTAACTGATCACTTTTGGGTCAAACACAACCCTAACTACTTCATTATGACCTGTTAAACCACTACAGACTTCTTGATAAAGGGGATTAGGGGTTATTCCCGCTGCATAACCTACTGCAGTTGTGAAGACACCTTCTTGCTGCCAGAATTTACGTTCTGCTCCCCAAAAACACCCCATGCCAAACATAGCCATCTCCATTGCCTCCGGAAAAGGAGGCTGAAGGGGATTTCCGTTGACATAGTGCTCAGAAGGTACCGACATTGACTCTGCTCTTCCTGGCAAAGCTTCTTCTGGAGTAGGCAAGGTATGCTTCTTGTTAAATCCAAAAAGTACCATAAATTTTATTCCCGATCGCTCTTATGCTTGTTAATCTACTTAATATTATGTAACATTTAACTTCTTTGAGTGGCTTGCTTACCGATTTAAAAATTTCCAGAAACTTTCAGCATACCTTCAGCACTTCTTCATAATTTAGATTTAACCTCAATCTGGAGGTGGAGGATTAATTAATTCTCAAGAACGGAATAATGCAAGTGCAATGGAAAAAATTGCTAGCTCGAATGGCTCTTTGGTTAGCAAGTGAGATTTCTCTCAACTTTGTAGGTCTCGACCATCTAGCGGACTACACTGAGTTTCTCACTCAAATTTCTAGTTATCAGGAAGAATACTCTAAACTTAAAAGCAATTCTCTGAATATCTGCGTAGACTTAGACCTCGGACCAAAAACTTAAAATCTCAAGCTAGAGATTAAGCTTGAAGATAGAGATTGTTAATCTAGACAAAGTTTTTACCGTTTTTCTTACAGTTGAAAGCCATCAGGGATGAATAGGTCGGTGACAGCTAAGTGTAAATGTCTAGAATCGCGTCTTTAGACTGATTCGGAACATCCGTTTAGAATCCCTCGTGTTTTAATCGAGAGAGAAGTCAAAGCCAAGTAGAAACAGAGCGAAGACTTTCAGGAATTTCGGCTGAGTCAGCAAACTCTAGGAGAGTTTCGCGATCGCTCAAATATCCCGATTGACTAAAGGACAGCAGTATTCTCGATAGAGCAACCCAGACATCTCGATCGTATTCCCAATCCCTACCTCTAGCTGAATAACAGGAAATAGATTTTAATGCCCAAAAATAGCTGTTGCGAACTACTGAGCCACCTTTTTTGTAATGGGGAAGGTCTTCGCAGTTAATGTAAATAATATCGTCTTTGAGAGAAACTTTCATTTTTTGGGATAGAAGGTCTTTCCAGTGCTAGCATCAAAGACGAAGAGCAGATCGAGATCCAGTTGGACTACGAGGCGATCGCCTGGTTCTCCTCGCCAATAAGCAGGAGCGTGAAGATTAAGAGGCAATTCACATCCCGGTAAACTTCCTCTAACTAGAGTCTCCCGCCCTAGAGGTTCGACCACTTCCACATTCAGTGTTAGTTGAGCGAAATTTTTGGTAGGCTCGTCTAATTCATCTTTATGTTTGTGAGAAGCGATAACAATATGTTCTGGGCGAATACCTAAATTGAAAGCTTGACCTTCGCGGGGTTGCAATTGCTGAGATATATTTTCTTTAATTGTCACAGACTGGTTGTGGATAACAAAACTACCGTCCATGTAGGTAACAGGAACAATATTCATCGGCGGACTACCGAGAAAAGCCGCTACCATTTGATTAGTCGGATGAGCATAAATTTCTTGTGGGGAAGCAATTTGCTGAATTCTACCGCCACTTAGCACCACAATCTTATCAGCTAAGGTCATTGCCTCCACTTGATCGTGAGTAACATATATGGTGGTAATGCCCAGTCGAGCGTGAAGCTGTTTTAGTTCTGCTCTAGTATCGTCTCGCAATTGAGTGTCTAAATTTGATAGAGGTTCGTCGAGTAAAAATAGCTTAGGTTGACGGGCAATGGCTCTGCCTAAAGCCACTCGCTGCTGTTGTCCTCCCGATAATTGTTTGGGTTTGCGCTTGAGTAAATGCTCGATGTTGAGCCCTCGCGCTACTGCCTTCACCCGTTTAGCGATCGTCACCGCATCTACTTGGCGCATTCGCAGCCCAAAAGCCAGATTATCTGCCACACTCATGTGAGGATAGAGGGCATAATTCTGGAATACCATTGCTACATCCCTCTGGCGTGCTGGCACTTGATTGACTAGGGTATCTCCAATATAAATTTTTCCCGCTGTCACTGATTCTAAACCAGCGATCGCGCGTAAAATAGTCGATTTGCCACATCCTGAAGGCCCAACTAATACCCAAAATTCTCCGTCGGGAACTTCAAAGCTAATCTCCTCTATAGCGGTGACATTACCAAATTTACGCGCGATCCCTTGTAATTTAACTTTTGCCATTTAGCTCAAGCAAGCGCTCCCATATCCCGATAATACCAACTTTGTTATTGTTAACGAAGGAAGAAGGGAACCTCTCCCGCTCATGAATTCGATTTAACTCCAAGTAAAACTGATATTCTCGCACTAGATATGGCACTTAATAAAGTTCGCTTGCGCCAACTACACGCAACTCTTGCGCCGATTATGACCGTACCTCTCCTACTAACTTTAATTACTGGTTCGCTATTTCAAATAGCTTCAGTTAGCGGTAATGGTGGCGAATTTTACTGGTTGTTGGAGTTCCATAAGGGGAAATTTGGTCTAATTAACCTAGAAAAAATCTATCCTTTTCTTAATGCCACAGGTTTATTAACCATGGTAATCACGGGCAGTCTTATGTGGTTGACAAGACGTCCCCGACCTAGAGGCTAGAACACCGATTTAGTAATGCCAAAATTCCTGGTTAGGTGAGAGGTGGGAGTTTGGTCAGAGGGAGAAGAAAGAGAAGGCACAAAGCTGAACTTGTATTCATTCTACCCATAGCTCTCACACTTCCCCTGTCTCCCCTGCTTAGATTGCTTCCCGCTCCCTTACCTAATCAATCTAACTTACCCGAAAGTAACTGCTTAGATGTGCTGTGGACTATTTTTTCTGGCAACTGCCTTAAGCTTTAAATAAGACTCAGACACGTCGGGTACAGGGGTAAATTGGAGAATTCCACGCCGATCGCTTTTGGATTTGAACCAATTAGCTTTATAAGGAAAAGGCGATGTAGATTTTTTTTGAGCTGTTGTTGTTTGCTTCTCTTCTAAGTGGGATTGTGAAATATGCTCCTTTTGGTTGACTGATATCTGGTTTAGCTGTCGGGAGACAGAAGTTGGTGCAGGTATATTTTTTCGCTCCTTTGCAGTGGCGATCTCGGAAGGTCTCGGCTGCGTCGAGATCGCTTGTGGCTTTTTCTGAGTAAGAGATTGACTTGGCTGGGTCAATTTATCAGACTTCTTAGTAGGGGAAGCAACTCGACGGCGATTGTTCTGTGGACTTTCAGCCTCTGATGAAGCAATATCTGCCAAATGTCGAGGTAGTTTGCGGCAAATTAAGCGCTCAAAATCATGGTTGAAATGATAACTTGGAGTTCCTCGCCGCGACCAAAAGCTTAATATTTGCTCTACTGAAACAGCTTTGTAACGTCCCAAGTATAGTGCTTCAATCACTGCTAAGCGCACCCAAACATATTGATATATTTCTAGCCATTGTTCCACTAACTCTTCAGTGGTGTATCCTCTCATTTCAAATCCATAGTGAATGAGTAACGCTAATGTCTGGGCAACTGCTGAATCTTTTTTGGGCTCTATCATGTAGTTTGAGCGCGACTGCTTCAAAGTAATGTACAAGATTGAGTTTGATTGAATGATGCTTAAACAATTGGAGCTGGCAGCCAAGCGCGCGATCGCGGTTTGGGTTAACAGAGATTGAACTATAGATAATATTAGTCTTAGCGATAATTGTAGTTTGACTTTTCGAGATCTTCCACTGTTTGCTTAACAATAGCGAAACTTTTTTACAATCTTTTCAGTCAGTAAGGTTAATCGGTGTCAGAAACAGCGATCGGACCTGACGTTTATATCCGTATGAGGACTTTCGGCTTGATTTTAGGCGCAAGTGAAGACAAGTTTTATTTATGAGGGGAGAACGGATAAATGAGACAATTAGCCCTGTTAACTACATCTTTACTTCTAACTGCTAGCTTGATTCTTTACCACAGAAGCTTCTCGATTAGTGCCTTTCCTTCCCCTAGGCTGGGAAAGCCGTCACTATTAGAACAGGTACAACTCTGGACCAAGAACGAGAACTTTGTCTTTGTGCGACACCTGTTCCGGTAATGTCAAGTCATAATTCCCAAATCTTTGCCGGGCAATCGTCACTAGCAGGCTGGATAGTAACTTCTTGCTTCTGATTTTCTTATACATATTAGTAATATTTTGTCAAGCTAATTGACTTGAATGACATCTACTCATTCCCCCTGCTTTCTTAGAAAAAAGGGGGTAAATAAAATGGATTCCGTATCAGTCTCCCGCAATAATATCTCGACGAGCAGCAACTATGGTGATGCTAAAGCCAGCGATCGCGTCTATTAAAGACATTAAACCCAACAGAAAAAAGATCGAGTTACCGGCTATGGTTACGGTAACGAACTCGATCGCGAAAACCACAAATACTAGAGTAGAGAGGGTGTGATTAATTACTGAAGCCACATTAGTCCTAGTAGCTTTAAGAATTTCAAAGTAGAGAACTAACAGTCCAAATAGCAGTAACAGATCGCCCCCCGTTAACTCCCATCTAGCTCCCGAAACTAAGTCAATACCCAGCAAAGAGTTTGTTAGTATTTCTGAGGACCCCGAAAAGATAACCACGTGGTAGACAACCAGGACGATTGCAAACAAAGGGATAGCACTGAGAAATTTTAGAATCATAGAGTTTTTGACATAATATGCCTGTGAGATCGGAATTAATGAGGTCAGGGGTTAGAAGTTTACCGTTGATATTTAGTTATGAGTCACTAAAGTATTAGTAATTACCCAGATTTCATAATTATCTGGATTTCATATGAGATAATACCCAACACTCTTATATTTTTTAGCTTTTTAAAAATTTTTTATGGGTCGTAGTTGGCAGTGGTTCAAAACTGTTTTGGGAATTATCTTCCGTCATCCGATTACTGGTACAAGTATCATTCCCATTTTGCCTGACGGTCAAATTGTTTTAGTCAGACGGCGAGATACAGGTCAATGGAGTTTACCAGGCGGTATGGTTGATTGGGGCGAAGATATTTCTGCAACAGTACGTCGAGAATTAGCAGAAGAAACGGGATTGGAATTAATATCGATTTGCCGGTTAGTAGGGGTGTACTCATCGCCCGATCGCGATCCCAGAATGCATTCGATTTGCATTGGAGTTGAAGCAAAGGTTCAAGGAGATTTCCAAGTTCAGGATACTTCAGAAATACTTGAAGTCCAAGCCTTCCCCCTAGACGTTCTACCTCTAAGCAATCTTAGCCACGACCATGAGCGACAACTGCAAGACTATCTCAATGGTTTAACGACCCTAGCTTAGCTCTGCTGAAAAGTATAGACAGAATAATTAACAAGGATGAATAATGAAGGATAAAGAATGATTTAGTTTTTTGCTTTCATTTTTTCATCCTTCATCCTTCATCCTTATCTCCTAACTTCTGACTCCTATCTACACCGAAAAACTTTTTCAGCAAACCTTAGCTAGGATTTAAAAAATACAATTGTATAATTATCTATCTCCTCTTGACCCAATAAATGCTCTCTCAAATCAAAGACATAGCCGAAAATCTAGCACCTAGACTCATAGAAATTCGCCGTCACTTTCACGCTCACCCAGAATTAAGTGGACAGGAATATCAAACTGCTGCCTATATTGCTGGAGTTTTGTCCTCCTGCGGTCTCCAAGTACAGGAAGCGGTGGGCAAAACTGGCGTAGTGGGGGAATTAGCGGGTAAAGGCAACGGCATCCTGGCAATTCGCACTGATATGGATGCTCTACCAATTCAAGAACGTACCGACCTCGATTTTGCCTCCTGCAAAGCGGGGATTATGCACGCCTGCGGTCACGACGTACACTCGACAGTGGGATTGGGAACCGCAATGGTACTCTCGCAGTTGCCAGAATCTTTGCCAGGAAATATCCGCTTTTTGTTCCAACCTGCTGAAGAAATTGCCCAGGGTGCTAGTTGGATGGTCCAAGACGGGGTAATGCGTGACGTGAGGGCCATTTTGGGTCTTCACGTTTTTCCCTCAGTTTCTGCCCGTTCTGTAGGCATTCGCTATGGGACGCTGACAGCAGCAGCAGATGACCTAGAAATCTTCATTTATGGTGAATCAGGACACGGAGCGCGTCCTCACGAAGCGATTGATGCCATTTGGATTGCTTCCCAAGTGATTACTAATCTACAACAGGCGATTAGTCGCACTCAAAATCCTTTGCGTCCGATAGTCTTGACAATTGGACAAATTACTGGCGGAAGAGCGCCCAATGTGATTGCCGATCGCGTGCGGATGGCGGGGACAGTGCGATCGATCCATCCTGAAACCCATGCCGATCTGCCCCAGTGGATTGAAAATATTGTCGCTAATGTGTGCCAAACTTACGGTGCTAGTTATGAGGTGAATTATCGCCGAGGAGTCCCGTCAGTACAAAATGACCTCGCTTTGACTAGGTTACTAGAGGAAGCCAGTCAAGAAGCTTGGGGAAGCGATCGGGTAGAAATTATCCCCGAACCTTCTCTAGGGGCAGAAGATTTTGCCCTCTACTTAGAACACGCTCCTGGTTGTATGTTTCGTCTTGGTGTTGGCTATACAGATAAAGTTAATCATCCCCTTCATCATCCTCAATTCGAGGTGGATGAAGCAGCAATCATCACAGGCGTAGTAACCCTTGCTTACGCTGCCTATAAATATTGGCAAGAGCAACCGATCGTCTGTCAATTTTGAAATGGTGGGTTGAGAGAAGAGGCAGGGGAGCAGGGGAGCAAGAGGGACAAGGGAGAAAATTTAATGACACTTATTAACTCTCTTGCTTTTTGTGGTAAGATTAGAAAATGTGTCTGCTAGTATAATTATTAGCGACCTTATGCGGACGTGGCGGAATTGGTAGACGCGCTAGATTTAGGTTCTAGTGTCTTTGACGTAAGAGTTCGAGTCTCTTCGTCCGCATCCATTTTTTCTTTTGATTTGGGCTCGTGAATATCCTAAACTTATTTCCCATTTATTACTTCTGACCTCTAACCCAATACTACTCGGTTAAGCTCAAAATTAATTCTGAATTCTAAATTCTAAATTTGCCTCACCATATGACTTTGAAGCCTAACCAAGCAGTATTGACTTCTAACCTCTCACTCAAAAATTGCTCCCCTTTCAATCAGACTCAGCTTCATCTCCTCAGATATACCTGGATTATGGCCAAACCGCGCTTGGGATACCTTGGCACTAGTCAAATTGGCATTACTCAAGTTGGCATCTGTGAGATTGGCACCGCTAAGGTCTGCAGCAATCAGGTTGGCGATCGCTAAACTAGCACGATGCAAGTCTGTGTAACTCAAATTGGCATTTTCTAGATAAGCACCACTTAAGTCAGCGCCACTGAGTTTAGCATGACTCAGATTTGCTTCGCTCAAGTCTGCATCAGTTAAGTCAGCACCGCGAAAATTAGTTAGGTAGAGATTAGCATTATTTAGTTCAACACCGCTTAAGTCAGCTGCGAGAAAGTTACCGCCAGCAAAATCTTGTGTTGAATCGAGATTGGCAATTTTTGCTAGTTCTAGAAAATTATCGGTTTTGGCTTCATAAACGCGATCGATTACTTGTTTCAATTGTCCAGTGGCTTGGGTTACAATTTCCTGATCTCGATCTTCTTTACCAATTTCCCAGGAACGATCCTCTTGAGAGCCTAATTGAGTCCAACTTAAATAAGGCTTAAATTTATTTTCTAGGAGAAAAAGAGCTAGTTTTCTTTCTAAAATGGCGTGTTTATTGGGACTGATATCGTGTCGCCACAAGCCTTCTGTATCAGTTAGGGAAATATCTTGTCCGGAGACAGCAAAGATAGTTTCTAGGCGAAAAGGCTTGGCTAAGACCTTACAAGTTCCTAGCTTTCCCTGTTTGAGTAAACCTTTTAAAAGAGTTTTGCCTTGGAGTGGATGAAAAATCCAATTGGCGGTTTCCTGAGAATTAACAGTAGCAATCGCCAATCCTCCATCTAATTCAGGTGCAACCACAGATACGTCCAGGTTTTCCCATCTCAGTCTCAATTGACCGCTTTTTAAGCCAAATTTAACCCGACCGTCTAGCAGTGACTCCCACTGTTCGTTGAAATTGACAGTTAAATAAAGGTCGAATTGTTCTGTGTCAGTTGTACCTGAAGATAGGGGAATTGCTTCTAATTCCATCAACAAACATTCTGGGTATTTGTTATGAGATTCCAATAAACGCATAGGTATTAAGAACTTTTACCTGTATTTACTTACTATCGGTTTGACCATTTGATTGAATTGTTTCGAGGATGCAATTGACCATGGGAGAACCTTCTAATAGTAAGCCCCGTTTGGAATCATATTCTATTTTTGATTGTTTTGCTTGTCCTGTATCTACCACTTGCAGTCCTCGTTTTTTTCCAGGAAGCAAGCGCGCCGGAGTATACTGGTTGTTAGCTTTATTAACCAGGTAGTGGGTTGGCTCGAAGTCCGGCGGTAATTGCGGCTTAACGTAGATAGGTGGTAGATTACCATTATCAGTATTTTTCTCGGCTGAAGCAGATTTCTCAGTCGAGCGGAAATTTTTAGAAGCCGATTTCTTCGGCGGACGACAAACTTCACAATAGAGGGGTTTCCCGCCAAAAGTCTCTCTGACCGTTGGCTGCTTACACTGCTTGCAAATAAATTTATAAATACGAGTATGAATCAGTCGGTGGTGTGCTCTAACAGTATATTCTTGAACGTGAACGTACTTACTTGGCATAATTGGGCATAGAAGTTACAAATAGTTAGTTGCTATTCTTCTAAGTATGCCACTTACTTACTGAATTAAGTCAATTTATTGGATAACAACATCAGATGAGAAAGCCAATGTTATCACCTCAAGATGACAACAGTTCCCTAAATTCTATAGATAATCAATTTCAGCTTAGTCCCCCTCCAGATAAGTTACAGGTGTCGCTACTTCAGATCAGAGATTACTATGCAGCGCTGGCTGAAAAATATTCTCTTATTGCTGAAGAGGCTAAAGCTAAACTAGCTCATGCTGAAGGGTTACTAAAAAGTTGGGAAGCAGGAGCAAGTAATTCTCTTGTCTCCTCTTTATCCCATGGTGACATCTCCTCCTCAGAAAAAGCTGAGGCTGACATTAATCTAGATTTGAATTCATTAGCGAGTATCTCAACAGATACTAATGGCACTGTAGCTAATGTAGACGAGCCATCATCTGGTCAAACCTTGACCACAGCCGAAGTTGCTTCTAAGTTAGATCGTACAGTTGAATGGTGTAATAATCAAAGATATCAACATCCCGAGCTATTTACTCAGATTAGTCATTATTTCAAAGATGAGAATGGGTTTATTCACTGGACTTCTTTGGGAGTGCAACAGTTATTAAAGTTGGCAAAATCTGGAGTAAAAGTTCCTTCAGATGTAATACCAACCAAGCAAGTTAGCGAAAGTCTAGAAGTTTCAACTAAGTGGATTAGCAGAACTAGAATTAAATTTGCTTCCTTGTTTAGAGAGGGAACTCATTATTACCATAATTCTAAACAAGGATATCTTTGGACGGCATCAGGTATTGAGCAACTCCGACAAATACAGGCTAATAATTTCCCCCCTGATTCTAGTTCAAAAACAAAGAAGTCATCCAAGCCAAAAAGCACTGGCAAACAAAAAAATCTAGAAATGCTATCCCCTTATCGGAAACTTTCTCAAACTGCTGCTGTGGAGAAACTGTTAAAAGACAATGCTGGCAGTATTCTCACTTTAGATTATGTTGTGGAAATGCTGTATGGAAAGTTGAAACCGGAAGTATTACAGCTTGCTAAAAATCGAGTAGTTAAAATTCTCTCGGTGGGAAAACAGCGAGGAAAGTGGTCTGGCGTACCCAATGAAACGGGATGCTATACTTGGGATTGGAAAATGATTCAAGCAAAAACAAAACAAAAAGACACATAACGATTTTGATGTAATTGAGGTGCAGTATAACAC
>JBFRWL010000413.1:0-17944 GCA_051439565.1 Prochloraceae cyanobacterium | reverse complement strand
CGAAGTGTAGCAATCTTAAACGAAATTGGTATTAATTCCTTATTCCCTCTGTTACTGAGAGAGGGAGTTAGTAGAAATAATCTGGGGAGCAGAAATATTCTGGCTCAAATCCCCTTCTAGAAGGTTAATTTCCTGCTGCTGGGTATCTCTAGTCAACATTTGCCAGTCCTGAGTAATCAGAGAAGTAGTTTGAGCTTCACTCCAACGCAGCATCCAGCTAGGTTGAATGCCGAAAGCTAAGATTAGGGCGATTAAGACAATAGCAGGAGCCTGTTCCCACCACTTTACTTGAGGCAATTGCGCCAATTTTTCTGTTAGCCGACCGAAGAACACGCGGTTAATGACTAATAAGAAATAAACAGCTGTTAAACCAGTGCCGACGAGACATAACAGGGTTTGTAGGGGAAACAGCGGAAAAGTGCCTCTGAAAACCAGAAATTCAGCAATAAATCCAACCATACCAGGAATTCCACAACTAGCCATGACCCCTAAAATCATCAAACTACCTGTTATGGGCAAACCCCGTTCAGGGTTGAGCAAACCTGTGAGCGAATTGACATCGCGGGTTCCAGTTTTTTTGTAAACCACCCCCACCAACAAAAAGAGCAAGGCAGAAATTAAGCCGTGACTGACCATTTGTAGGACTGAGGCGGTTACGCTTAGGGGAGTGCTAGCAGCTGCAGCTATGAGGATATAAGCCATGTGGGCAATGGAGGAGTAAGCTACCACTTTTTTCATATCCTGTTGGGCGATCGCGCAGGAAGCACCGTATAAAGCACTTACTGCCGCTATAGTAGCCATCCAAGGAGCTAACACTACCCAACCTTCTAAAAACAAACCCAAGCCAAACCTCAGCAAACCGTAGGTTCCTAACTTCAGCAATACCCCTGCTAATAAGACGGAAATTGGTGTGGAAGCTTCAACGTGAGCGTCGGGTAACCAGGTATGGAAAGGAAAAATAGGAATTTTAATGAAAAGACCTACTAACAGCGGTAACAACAGCAGCAGTTGCGTATTAACAGGTAGGTTGTGAGAGCGTAAAGGCTCGTAATCAAAACTAGTTGCTCCCGTCAGCCAAACCAGTCCTAAAAACGATGCCAGTACTAAAATTCCTGAAATTGCCGTATAGAGGAGAAACTTCATCGCGGCATAGCCTCGCCGTTTCCCGCCCCAAATAGCGATTAAAAAATATAAGGGGATAATTTCTATCTCGTAGAAGAGGAAAAACAGCAGTAAGTCCTGAGCCAAAAAAGCTCCCGTTGCTCCAGCACTGAGCAGAAACAACATGGAATAATAAAATCGGGGGCGATCGAGGGATTGGCTGCTGGTCACAATCGCAATTAAAGTCAGCAGACTATTCAAAAACACCAAGGGAAATGACAGTCCGTCAATGCCGAGGTGATAGCTTAAACCCAGCCAATCTACCCAAGGGACATCTTCAGTAAACTGTATTTGGGCTAGAGTTGGATCGAACTGAAACGCTAGCAAAACATTGACGAATAATACGCTACTGGCGATCACCAATGCTAGCGAGCGAAAGCGATCGGCCTCCATTTTTCCCGGCCAAAATCCAATTGTAGCTGCGCCTAACAATGGCACCCAGATTAATGCACTGAGCATCTTGTTATTTCTCGCTCCTTACTAAGTAATTATCACTTCGAGTCGGTTATATTTCCTGTTGCCTACCTTCCCGTAATTGGCACACTTGCTGCGAGGTCTACTGATTATGAAGTTACAGACGAGAGCCAATTACTAATGATTACTGACCATTGACCATTAATAGCTGACCACAGCAGCAATAAACTAAGCCCTAATAAAATCGTCAGAATATAAAACTGAGACTGACCGGAAACATTGTACTTGAGAGCATTGCCACTAAAAATGGTTGCTAAACCAACAAAGTTCACCGCGCCATCGACTATGAAGCGATCAATCCAAGAAGTAAACTTCGAGAGTACCGAAACTGCCAAAACTACAGTTAGATTGTAAACTCGTTCGAGATAGAAGTCATAGGCAAACAAATCTTGGAAAAAGCGCAAAAAAACTTGTCTTGGTCTGGCATCAGCTCGACGTAGTTCGATCGTTGCTCCCAAGATTAAGCCAACTAAACCGGATGCAATCAACAAAGGAACGCCGAGCTGGCTCGCGAGCTGCTCTGTATTATTTAAAGGTGGTGTCAGACTAAGCCATAAGGGCCAAGATTGCGGCACGCTGGGAACTAGCAGAGTTACTATGATTAAACTAACCATTGGCAATGCCATTGGCCAAGCAACCTCTGGACTCCTGCGAGTCTTCATTTGCGGTTTGCCTAAAAATACGAGACGAAATACGCGGGTTAAATTCATCGCGCAGATAGCATTGACAAACAGCAAGACAGCTAGCAGCCATAGGGGTATTGCCCAAGAACCACTTAACCAGCGCTGGATGGTACAAAATATCCCCATTGGCATCAGAGCTACTAACCCAGCACTACCGACGACAAAAGCTGAGGTGGTAGCAGGCATCCGCGACCACAATCCTCCCATTTCCGTGATGTTTTGAGTACTAGTTGTCAGAATTATTGAACCAGCACTCATGAATAGGAGAGCTTTGGCAACGCCATGGGTGAAGAGCAATAAAAAGGCAATGTCAACGTGTCCCAATCCCACTGCAATAAATACCAAGCCTAAGTAAGCACTAGTGGAATGGGAAAGTGCTCGCTTAATGTCAATTTGAGCTAGTGCCATGAAAGAAGTACCGATCGCCGTTACTGAGCCGATCGCAATCAGAGCAACTGAGGAGACGGGTGAGAGGGTAAATACTGGCTGCAGTTTAATTAGCACATAGGCCCCAGCTGAAACTACGATCGAATTCCGTAGAATCCCTGCCGGGTTAGGCCCTTCCATTGCCTCGTCTAGCCAGAGATTGAGGGGAAATTGAGCGCATTTCCCTGTAGGTCCCGCAATCAGGGCTAAACCTAACAAGGCAGATGTTAGCGGGGTTAGGGGATAGTCATCAGCCCAACTTGCTAGGTCGCTAAAGGTCAATCCGGCACCATAAGCTGACAATGCTACTATCCCCATTAATAGCAAAATGTCCCCTACCCTTTTGGTGAGAAAAGCATCTCGAGCGGCTGTTACCACTAAAGGTTGAGCGTACCAGAACCCAACCAATAGATAGGTGGAAAGGGTGAGAATTTCCAACAAGCCATAGCTTAATAACAAGTTGTCGCTGATAGCAATGCCCCCCAGAGCTGCTTCAAAAAACCCCATTAAGCCATAAAAGCGAGCGAGCGACCAGTCTTTCTCCATATATCCAAGAGCATATATTTGTGCTAGCAAACTGATACCGGTTACTAACTCTAATGCTCCTAAACTAACTGGAGAGATTTCTATTGCCAAAGACAAGTCTAAATCCGCAACTCTAAGCCAGTCAAATACTAATTGTATTTGTTGAACCTGTTGAGACCAAATAGCGGTGAAGGCAATGGAACCGTGAACAAATCCCAAAACAGTCATCAATAGATTGATATATGCTGCTGGTCTCGGCCCAGTGCGACGCACCATACCTATAGACCAGGGTAGGCTTAATATTGCGCCAATTAAGCCATAAAAAGGTATTAACCAACAGGTTTGCAGGAGAAAATCGCTCATCAAATACAGCCTTTCGAATTTAAAATATTAGCTACTTAGTTTACTGACAACATTTTTGCTCTAATCTGAGAAACTAAGTTCAACATTGTCCCTAATTTATCCAACTATGTATTTTTACTTATTAGATCCATGTTTAGCTATCAGCTCTATCAAATATATACCTATTCAATCGATCCTTAATCTTTCAGTTTCTCTTCGCTCTCCTTTATAGCTAGCCAGGTTGAGTCCTGACGAGAGTCACCCTAGCTCAAACTCTAATTGTTCTGGAGATACTAATAAAGAAATTATAAAACAGTGCGATCCTTTTGAGAAATTGGAGTTTTTGAGAGATTATACCTAGACGATCGCAGTAATTATTACATTTCGTTAACTGTTTTATTAAAAAATATCATGATGATTTATATTGTCAAAAGTGCAAAGGTTTCCTATGCTTTTTATTAGACGAATTAAGATAGCCACCCCCGTCAATTTTTTACCAGCTTAGTCTCGGCTATTAAATGAAAAAAAGTGTTGGTATCGGGTTAAAATTCGGATTGTCCTCTAATTTACCCGCAATCAATATCAATAATTTCAAGCGAAAGCCTGAATCTGGGTAAATATAGGAAAAGGAATTGGAGCTAAAATACTCAATTCGCTTAAATTAATCCAATTATTAGTTGAATTTGGCAATTAGGAGCGAGGAAATCAAAAATGCCAATTGCAGTAGGAATGATCGAAACTAGAGGATTCCCAGCAGTAGTGGAAGCAGCAGATGCGATGGTTAAAGCTGCCCGCGTAACTCTGGTGGGTTACGAAAAAATCGGCTCTGGTCGCGTGACCGTAATTGTTAGAGGAGATGTATCCGAAGTACAAGCATCCGTAGCAGCAGGTATTGACTCAGCCAACCGAGTCAATGGTGGAGAGGTTCTCTCTACCCACATCATTGCCCGTCCCCACGAAAACTTGGAGTACGTACTACCAATCCGTTATACCGAAGAAGTAGAGCAGTTCCGAGCCTATTAGGTGGGTCATTAGTTATTCGTCCTTGGTCAATAGTAGGCTTCTGGCAAAAGTGACAATTACTGTGAGGTAAGCAACAGGTAACAGGCAACAGAATATAGAAGAAACTATTCCTTTGCGCTCCCTATTCCCGACAATGCCTAGAAGTCTAGTTATTAGCCAAAGGCCAAGGACAAAACCAGAACAACCAAGAAAAAAATTTTAGGAGTACAAACTCATGTCAATTGCAGTATGAATGGTGGAAACCCTGGGCTTTCCAGCAGTAGTGGAAGCAGCAGATGCAATGGTTAAAGCAGCCCGCGTGACCCTGGTAGGCTACGAAAAAATTGGTTCCGGTCGCGTGACCGTAATAGTAAGAGGAGATGTATCTGAGGTACAAGCTTCCGTATCCGCAGGAATTGAAAATGTCAAGCGGGTGAATGGAGGTCAGGTACTATCCCACCACATCATTGCTCGTCCCCACGAAAACTTAGAATACGTTCTTCCCATTCGCTATACCGAAGCAGTAGAGCAATTCCGAGAAAGCGTTAATCCCATGCCCTTAAGAAGACCGTAATCTAGCAGATGCAAATGGCCAAAGTTCTCGGCACAGTAGTTAGTACCCATAAAACTCGTACTCTGACAGGAGTGAAACTGCTGCTACTGCAATTTATCGATGCCCAAGGGCAACTCTTACCTAAATATGAGGTGGCAGGAGATACAGTGGGAGCAGGTTTAGAGGAGTGGGTACTAGTAACTAGGGGCGGTGCAGCTAGGACAGAAAATGGGAATGAGAATCGTCCCCTAGATGCAATGGTAGTGGGGATTATTGATACGGTAACAGTTGATAACCGCTTGCTTTATAGCAAAAAAGACGAATATCGCTTTTAGTAAATAAGTCTCAAGAGGTGATTGCCGCTCAAAGTCTGACATTCAAATATTACTGATTAGATGAGGCAGAAATTAGGAGGTATTAACAGATGGTAGTCCGCACAACTGCGGCTCCCCCAACTCCTTGGTCAAAAAGTTTAGCTGAACCGCAAGTCGATGAAAGTGCCTACGTACATTCCTTCTCCAATCTGATTGGAGAGGTTCAAGTTGGTGCCAATGTGCTGATTGCCCCTGGTACTTCTATTCGAGCTGATGAGGGAAGCCCTTTTTATATTGGGGAAGCGACTAATATCCAAGATGGGGTAGTTATTCACGGGTTAGAGAAAGGGAGGGTCGTTGGCGATGATGGCAAGGAATACTCTGTTTGGATTGGCAAGCAGACTTGCATCACCCACATGGCACTGATTCACGGTCCAGCTTATATTGGGGATAACTGTTTCATCGGCTTTCGCTCAACGGTATTTAATGCCAGAGTGGGTCAAGGCTGTATTGTAATGATGCACGCCTTGATTCAGGATGTGGAAATTCCTCCTGGAAAATATGTCCCCTCTGGAGCGGTAATTACCAATCAGCAGCAAGCAGATCGTTTGCCTGACGTGCAAGAGAGCGATCGCGCTTTCGCTAATCACGTAGTAGAAATAAATGAAGCTTTGCGAGCAGGTTATCACTGCGCAGAAAATCCTAGTTGCATTATTCCAATTCGAGACGAGCTGAGTAGCTCCGGTAATGGTGCTAATGATAATAGCAAGATAAGTTCGGTGGGAAATATGAGTTTAAATGGAAATATCAGAGAGCAGGTGCGCTCGCTCCTGTATCAAGGTTGCAAAATCAGTACAGAATATGCCAATAAACGTCGCTTTAAAACCAAGTCTTGGCTAACTGGCAAGACAATTATCGGTCAGCGAGAAGATCAAGTAATGGTCGAGTTAGAAGCGACTCTAGCAGAGCATCCCCAGGAATACGTCCGCTTGCTCGGTATTGACCCGCAAGCCAAGCGGCGGGTATTAGAAGTAATAATTCAACGACCGGGTGAAAGCCCCAGTCTAGGATCGATGAGCACAGTAGGAACTCCCAGTTATGCCAGCAATGGCAGGAGTAAGGGAGTTAGCAGTGGTCTGAGTGGCGAAGTTCTCCAACAAGTGCGTTCTCTGCTCCATCAAGGTTACAGAATTGGGACAGAACACGCCAACAAACGTCGGTTTAAAACTAAATCTTGGCAAAGTTGCACCCCCATCAACAGTCCTAGAGAAGCAGAAGTAATCAGAGACTTAGAAGCTTGTTTGGCAGAGCATCAAGGAGAATACGTTCGCCTGATCGGCATCGACCCGAAAGCCAAGCGACGGGTGTTAGAAAAAATTATTCAAAGACCAGGGGATGTTTCGAGTAATGGCTCTAGCAGTTACTCTGCTCCCAGCTATAGCAACGGTAACGGCAGCAATGGCACGAGTAAGGTCGTCAGTAACGGTGGTCTAAGTGCTGAAGCCGCACAACAAGTCAGATCTCTGCTCCATCAAGGCTATAAAATCGGCACAGAATACGCTAACCAACGTCGATTTAAAACTAAGTCTTGGCAAAGTTGTCCCGCGATAGAAAGTACCCGAGAAGCAGAAGTACTTAGACACTTAGAAGCTTGTTTGGCAGAGCATCAAGGAGAATACGTTCGCCTAATCGGCATCGATACCCAAGCTAAGCGACGGGTGTTAGAAAAAATCATTCAACGACCAGGTAATGGTTCCAGTAATGGCTCTAGCAGTTCCTCAGCTCCTAGCTATAGCAGCCATAGCACAACAAGTAGTAATGGAACTAGTCAGGTTGTCAGCAATAGTACTCTGAGTGCCGAAGCTTTACAGCAAGTGCGCTCTCTGCTGCATCAAGGCTACAAAATCAGCACGGAACACGCTAACCAACGTCGGTTTAGAACTAAATCTTGGCAAAGTTGCGCCCCGATAGAAAGTACCCGAGATGCAGAAGTAATCAGACATTTAGAAGCTTGTTTGGCAGAGCATCAAGGAGAATACGTTCGCCTGATCGGCATCGATACTCAAGCCAAGCGGCGGGTGTTAGAGAAGATCATTCAACGTCCTTAGCTATTCATACCAAGTTGTAGAAGATGTAGTTAGCAGGCAATAGGCAACAGAATAGATAAGAAACTTTTCCTTCCCGTTTCCTATTGCCGACAATGCCAAGAAGTCTATAAGTATAAGTCCCCTGCAACTTGGTACTTCCCCAACAAAAATAGTACTCAGCGATCGCTGACAGCTAATTTCATGTATTTGCCGCCTCTGCAACCAGTCAGTAACCCTGATATTTACGTCAGTGGTAATGTAACAATTCATCCTAGTGCGGCAATAGCTCCCGGAGCTATCCTACAAGCAGCCCCTGACAGTCGCATTGTCATTAAAGAAGGGGTTTGTATTGGTATGGGAACGATTTTGAATGCTTACCAAGGAACGATCGAAATAGAAAGAGGCACAATTTTAGGGGCAGGAGTATTAATAATTGGCAGTGCTAAAATTGGTTCCAATTCCTCTATTGGCGCAGCAACCACTATTTTTAACGCTTCTGTTAAATCGAGACAAATAGTACCAGCAGGTTACCTAATTGGAGATAGCTCTCGTCAAGTTCCTGGTTTCTCAGACAATCAAGCAGTTAAGTCCGATCGATCTAGCTTAAAAGATATAGAAATACCTTTGCCCGAATCAGATACTGTTGTACAAGTAAATGCTTCTATGAATGGTGAAGCATTTAACAAAGATGAGTTTACTCATAAGTCAATATCCCAGGAAGAAACTGATTTTACACAAGCAGAAGTTGCTAATAATCAAGCATCATTAATTGATACAGAAATACCGATCGCCGAACCAGAAACTACTACTGAAGAACCAGAAGTTGAAGTTAGTGAGAGTACTACTCCTATTCAAGAAGAACAACAACAAAAAAATGTGCCTATCTTTGGTAAACTTTACGTTAATGAGCTGTTAGTCACCATTTTCCCTCACGGTCAAAATTTAAACCCTTCTAGTCAAGATAATCAGTCAAGTTAGTTAGTTGTTAGCTGTCAATTTTTACTATTGACCCCTGACTAGCGATCGAAGACTAACGAGGGCTGATTGAATAATTCTAAAACCTTTATAAATCAAGGGTTTAGAGCTTAAATAAAGTTGACAAAGTGCAAGAAATAAGCTTCTCTACCTTCAAAAGCCACGCACTTTTAAATTGTCTAGATTATTCCGACTCAGAGAATCCTGACTCGGAGAACTTTACTAAATAGCTTAATATTTTGTTACCTTCCGTGAGAGCAATTTATATAGCATTAGTTAAATTAATATGTTCTTAAAAAAAAGCAAAAGAGAAACCAGTCAGAATATTAAAATATTCTGTAAAAAAACCTAAAGTTTGTGTTAAGATGAAAACCTGAAAAAACAGATAGTCAAATAGACTGTTAGCTTAACAGTTTTCTAGAAGTTTGTTATCTTTCTAAACATTTTTCTTCTTAGAGCTGGACTAGCGTTATCACCCTCGACCTAAATTAAGAGAGAAATAAGCCTTTTTATTGATGGAGGAATAAGTAATATGGTACAAGCCAAATCAGCAGCAGGGTTCGAGGCTGGAGTTAAGGACTACCGCCTGACCTACTACACCCCAGACTACACTCCCAAAGATACAGACCTTCTCGCTTGCTTCCGGATGACTCCTCAGCCTGGCGTTCCTCCCGAAGAAGCTGGAGCTGCAGTTGCTGCGGAATCTTCGACAGGAACCTGGACGACAGTTTGGACTGACGGACTGACCGACCTCGATCGCTACAAAGGTCGTTGCTACGATATCGAACCAGTTGCTAACGAGGACAATCAATACTTCTGCTTCGTTGCTTATCCACTAGATCTGTTTGAGGAAGGGTCTGTTACCAACATGCTCACCTCGATTGTGGGTAACGTGTTTGGTTTTAAAGCACTACGGGCACTGCGTTTAGAAGACCTAAGAATCCCCGTAGCTTATTTGAAGACCTTCCAAGGACCTCCCCACGGCATCACCGTAGAGCGGGATAAGCTGAACAAGTATGGTCGTCCCTTACTTGGCTGTACCATTAAGCCCAAATTAGGTCTATCGGCGAAAAACTACGGTCGGGCAGTATATGAATGTCTGCGAGGCGGCTTAGACTTCACTAAAGACGACGAAAACATTAACTCCCAACCTTTCATGCGTTGGCGCGATCGCTTCCTATTCGTGCAAGAAGCGATTGAAAAAGCTCAAGCCGAAACCAATGAAATCAAAGGTCACTACCTTAACGTAACCGCTCCCACCTTAGAAGAAATGATGCAGCGGGCAGAATTTGCCAAGGAAATTGGCACTCCCATCATCATGCACGACTACCTAACAGGTGGGTTTACTGCTAACACGACTTTGGCGAAATACTGTCGCGACAACGGCTTGCTGCTCCACATCCACCGCGCTATGCACGCAGTGATCGATCGCCAGAAAAACCATGGTATGCACTTCCGCGTCTTAGCTAAGTGCTTGCGTATGTCTGGTGGCGACCACCTCCACTCCGGTACTGTTGTTGGTAAGCTCGAAGGCGAACGCGGTATCACCATGGGCTTCGTTGACCTAATGCGTGAAGATTACGTCGAAGAAGATCGTTCTCGCGGTATCTTCTTTACCCAAGACTGGGCTTCCATGGCTGGGGTAATGCCAGTAGCTTCCGGCGGTATCCACGTATGGCACATGCCCGCCTTGGTAGAAATCTTTGGCGACGACGCTTGCTTGCAATTTGGTGGCGGTACTCTCGGTCACCCCTGGGGTAACGCTCCTGGTGCAACTGCCAACCGCGTAGCTTTAGAAGCTTGCATCCAAGCTCGCAATGAAGGTCGCTCCCTCGCTCGTGAAGGTAACGAAGTTATTCGCGAAGCTGCTCGTTGGTCGCCTGAATTAGCGGCTGCTTGCGAGCTGTGGAAAGAAATTAAATTTGAGTTTGAGGCGATGGATACACTCTAAAAGGTGAATAGTTGTTAGTTTTTAGTTTAATTACAAACCACTATTAACTAACAACTTCGCTAAGAGTCCCAGTTGGGACAGGTAAGAATCAATGCATTCAAAAAAAATTGCTCGAAATACGGCTAAGGTTTTACAAAGTTACCTGACTTATCAAGCAGTACGAACGATAATAGACCAACTTTCAGAAACTAATCCCTCTCAAGCCATCTGGCTGAGTCAATACTCGTCTACTAATAACATTCAGGATAGCGAGGCTTATCTAGAAGGACTGATGTTGGAACAAAAAGAGTTAGTACTGCGGATTATGACCGTCAGAGAACACCTAGCAGAAGAAATACTTGAATATATTCCAGAAATGGTAAGTACAGGTATTCAGCAGGCAAATCTCCAACATCGCCGTCAGCTTTTGCAACGTCTCACCCAGTCCCAACTCTCAAATTCGACTCCTCCAGTGGATAATTGTGATCCGCACCCAGATCAAAGTCAGTCTTCTGACTAATTGTTATTGATTTACCTTAGAGATTAAAAATCGATGAAAACATTACCTAAAGAACGCCGTTACGAAACCCTATCTTACTTGCCCCCTCTAACAGATCAACAGATCGCCAAGCAGATCCAATACATGATCGATCAAGGTTACATCCCTGCAGTTGAGTTTGAAGAAGATCCTCAACCTACCGACCACCATTGGACACTGTGGAAACTGCCTCTATTTAGTGCGAGAACTCCCCAAGATGTTCTCAACGAAGTGCGCGAGTGTCGCGGTGAAAACTCCAACTGCTACATCCGCGTAATTGGTTTCGACAACCTCAAGCAATGCCAAATGGTTAGCTTCATCGTTCACAAACCAGGCGGCAGCCGCTACTAATTTGCTTGATAGATTAGAGCTGTGAATGGGTGGCGCGAATCATAGGTTCGCGCCACCTTTTTGTGTCAGCGATCGCTCTGTGTTGAACTGCACAGGGGGGGTAACCATTAGACTAAGGGACTTGCCGGAAAATAGTTTACCCAGTATGCAAGGGAAACAACTGATACCAAATCCCATGTTATAGCACTACGCAAATACATTAGGACAATTTTTGAAAGCAGCATCTACACAATCTCTTACAGTCTCAAATTCAGTTAGTCTTTGTTTCATCCAAGTCTTTAAAACAGACCACCAATTTTCAATTTTATTAAAATCTGGTGAATAAGCTGGCAAATACCACAATTCACATCCCGCTTCATCTACATATACTCTCCTTTTATCCGTTATTTTGGCTAATTTATCTCTAAATTATGCTCTGGCTTCTTCATTTCTTTCTTGATAACCGTAAGTTTTTTTTTCTAGTAATACCTAGCTTTTGACAAAAATAGCTGATATTTTGTTGGGTTAGATTTTCTCCCCATAACTCTGCCATTTGTTTTTGAGTTTTATCGCCGTGTTCTCGGATAAATTCTCTAAATTTATCTTCGTCTTTAATTTTTAGTTTTCTTCCTCTAGTCGAGTTAGCGAGCGCTTGATAGTTTCCTGTTTCCTTTTCTCTTTTTAGCCATAAATCCAAGGTATTTCGACTAATTTTGAGCAGACGACATATATCAGTTTTTCTTTGTCCTCTTTTTGTTGCTTCAATCGCTTTTTTTCGGAGATCGTAAATATAGGGAGCAGGCATCTTATTGTCTTTGGCACGGAGATGTCTCTTCTATTATAGAAATGTCCTAACTTTAATGCGTAGTGCTATATAACTCAAAAAATTTAGAAATATTTTTCTGGAATCGTCTTAAGGGTATAAAGACTGAAGACAAAAGTCAAATTTTGTCCAAAATTCAATTCTGTACTTTTGAGGATTTTGAAATGGATAATAATAGTAATTCTACTATTATTAGAATATCTTATTGGAGATAACTGAGAAAAATATAATTGCTATTTCAATAGATAGTTTGCAAGATGTTAATAATTTTAAAATATCTAATGGAATACTACCGTAATTCCTGGTTACTCGACTATTAATCCTATGTTAGCTTTGAGAATCATTAGAGCTAATAATTGGTGGTCTAAATTTTGGGATAGAGAGAAAAATCCCGAATATATAAACACATTAAATGACTAGCTAGAGCCTAAATTGAATTTAGCAAATTAAAATTTTTTTCGTAATATAAATAAGTCAAATTTCTCCTTTTAACGAGCGAGTAGATTCAACTATAATTTCCAGCAATTCTCATTTTGTTAAAATTTCTGAGTCTTTCAGATAAGTTTTCAGATAATCAAAGATTTTGTGTTGAATATTATATCAGTTAATTTCATACTTATTATGGGTGACAAAATCCTCTAAATCACTTGCCTCTGTACTTTGTGGTGGTTGTCACCCCTTGAGCTTTGTTTAATGACTAGGAAATGCCATTTTTTAAGTTATCCTACACATTCTTGAGTAAATTTTTAACTAAGTTATCTTTGACCATCATCTGGCGGAATAATTCTACTAAAAATTCTTGAGCCTGTTCTTTGGTCAAGCTTTTGACTTGCTCTCGCAAAACTTGTAACTTAAACTGTTGCTCCAAGCTTAGATTTGTAGGTGTTTCCATAATATCACTCCTTAAGTTGGTTGAAAATGAACGGGGCAGAAGGATATAAAATCCTTCTCTTATCAATCAAGTCGCTTTAAATCAAGTAGTTTTAAATTAACTTAACATATGACTGGTAAAAAGTCTATATTGTCAAGCAATAATTAATTAAAGCAACAAAAATTAACATAGAACTAAGTTTTTCCATAGGGTTAACCTAAAGCTAGAGAATCTGTCAAAACGGCAAAGTAGGAAGAGAAGTTTAGCGATCAAACTCCTTGGCGGATATGGAAAACAGGGGAGCTTAACACACCTCAACTTCCCACAGGCACTATCATCGTTAAAACTGACGATAGTAGTGGACTATCCGAGTCTGTAGCTTATATCTACTCTAAGTAGTCGGACAAAAGTAAAGTTAATTGGGAAACAAGGGAACAGGGAACACTCAACACCAAAGGATTGAGCTTTTGTATACTTTTTGACATAGTGTTGTTTATTTATGTCCAACTACTTAGAATAAGCAGTTTAGTGCTAATCATTACTTCTTGTTGTGCTGGATTATACGGGTTGAGAAGGAATAAAAGAAAAACTGAAAAAATCATTGGAGAACTCTCGAAGAGATCTGTGAAGCGGCGCGAGAAATATTAAAATCCCCATAGAGAAAGCTTTTTATCTATTATCGCTAGACCCTAACTCAACCTGATTCTCTAGCTATTTTCCATGCTGGGATAAAGCATAGCATCTCAGTGATATCTATTTTACAAATCTCAGCCTGATGGTTTAAAAAGTGTTCCTAGATTTCTCACAGATTTTTTTGAGAGGGAAAACTTATAAAAACATTTAATAAAACCTATCAATTATCGCCAATGGATATCGGTTTCCTAGTTATGAATCTGTCTTCTCTTTGGAGACAGAAAATCTATCTTTTTTATGGTTATTTCAAAAAACAAGATTGAAAAAACAATTGCTTTTGCAGCTAATTCGACTTACGAAATGAACATTCTTTCATCAACTTGCCACTCTCAAATGAAAACCTGACTGGCTTTTACTTTTGGTTCGTCTCCCCGAGAAGTCGATCGCTAGACTCGATCGCGATCGGTCAAAATTTCGTATCCGTTAGCAGTTACCAACACAGTATGCTCGAATTGCGCCGACAGGGAATTATCTACTGTTACTACCGTCCAGCGATCGCGCAGAGTCCGAGTAAATTTCGACCCCGCATTCAAAATTGGTTCAATTGCTAGGGTCATTCCTGGACGTAATTTCACGTTGGGTAGTTGATTAGTACGGTAATTAAATACGGAAGGTTCTTCGTGTAGCTTTCTCCCTACACCGTGACCAGTAAAATCCTCTACTACACTATACCCGTTTGCCTTCACGTGGTCTTCAATTGCCCCAGCAATATCTAAGAGATAGTTTCCCGCTTTAACTTGTTCTATACCTTTATATAAAGCCTCCTCAGCTACACGAATTAACCTAGCTGCTTTTTTAGATACTTTTCCCACCGCAATAGTAACGCAGGAATCTCCGTGGTAGCCTTGGTAATAAGCGCCCGTATCTACTTTAAGAACGTCCCCGCTACGAATTACCTTTTTGCGACAAGGAATACCATGGACCACCTCTTGATTAATGCTGGAGCAAATAGAAGCTGGAAAGCCATAATAACCCTTAAAACTAGGTATTGCTTCCATTTCTCTGATGCGCCTTTCTGCATATTCATCTAAGTCAGCAGTGGTCATTCCTGGTTGCACCATTTCCGAGATTTCTTTGAGCACAATCGCGACAATTTTTGCCGACTGACGCATAACCTCGATTTCTTTTTGAGACTTAAGTTCTATCCCGCGACGGCTTTTTTGCAAGGGAGGAAGTCCCGTTTGCTTCTTTTTTTCGCTTTTTTTACTAGCCTTAGATTTAGTTTCCTTAAACAGTAGATCTTTAAAGATATTCATTGAATATTTACCTAAAAAAATTTCCCTTGTAGATATGTTAGCGATCGCCAGAATTTAACGGAGGAAGAAGGAAGAAAATAAGGTTCTTCACATCGATCCTCTGGCTGTTAGCTGTTAGCTGGGGTGTTGTGACCTCTGACCTCTACTCCTGATTCCTGATTCCTGACTCGTGACTTCTGACTTCTGACTTCTTCATAGTCTTGCGAAAGCTATTGAGTAGCATTCCTATTCCTGTAAATAACATAAAGATTACTCCTAAGCCATTTAAGAGTACGTAGATTGGTTCTAATTGCTTGCCTAAGTACTCTCCTTCGTGAATTACCATGAGAAAGTGAACTTGATCTCTAGATAGATCGAACCAACTTTTCCCTAATCGGTAGGTTATGCCTGTCATTGCCGTAATCAACAAAGGCAAGACAATAATCGGTGCTAGAGTACGGTGAATTTTACGCCAATTCAGCTTATTCATTTTGTTGTGCAAGTCAAACTAGATCGAGATCGCTTTTATAAATATTTCTTTAACAATAAAGCTAATCGCTCTTTAGTTGTTGTGGGCACTTTATCTAAGGGAGTAAGAATAGCATATTTTAAAGCAGAGTGTGCCTCAGATTTAGGCAGATTTACACTCAAACGTCTCACCGTTTCCTGAATTACCTTTTGAGCATTGATAGCATTGCGTTGCAGATTAGCAATTACCATATCTACAGTGACGCTATCGTGGTCGGGATGCCAGCAATCGTAATCTGTCACCAAGGCTAAGGTTGCATAGGCAATTTCTGCTTCTCTAGCTAATTTTGCCTCCGTTAAATTAGTCATGCCAATTACCCTTGCTCCCCAGCTACGATATAAATTAGATTCTGCTTTGGTAGAAAAAGCTGGTCCCTCCATACACACATAAGTGCCGCCGCGATGTAAAGTAACGTCAGGTAATTCGAGACTAGCAACTGCATCTGTCAGTATTGCTGCTAAATTATGACAAACTGGATCGCCAAAGGCAATATGAGCAACAATTCCTTCGCCAAAAAAGGTAGAGATGCGATTCTTGGTGCGATCAATGAATTGGTCCGGTACTACCATATCTAGGGGTTTGACTTCTTCAGTTAGGGAACCCACCGCCGAAGCAGAAAGCAAATACTCTACCCCTAGTTGTTTCATGGCGTAGATATTGGCGCGAAAAGGTAGTTCAGATGGAAGCAAGTGGTGATTGCGTCCGTGTCGTGGTAAAAAAGCTACAGGAGTTCCTTCTAGCGAACCTAGGATCAAAGCGTCGGAGGGAGAACCAAAAGGGGTTTCTAGGCTTACTTCTCGTACATCCTTGAGGGTATCCATTTTATATAAACCGCTACCGCCAATGATGCCTATTTTTGCTTGCACCATAGATCTTGCTTTTTCTTGGTTTAGTTGAATGTGCATCTGTCATGATACGCTATCTCCCAGAAATCCTGTTACGGACAGGAGAACATTTAATCATTGTTGCCATTTCTATGGCTGCAGCTATCCTAATAGGTATTCCCCTCGGTATTCTCATCACTAGAAAACCTAAATTAGCTCGACCTATTATTGGTTTTGCCAACGCTATTCAAACTATACCCAGTCTGGCTATCTTTGGTTTTCTTATTTCCGTACCTTTGTTAGGAGGAATTGGTAAAATCCCAGCGATCGTAGCATTAACACTCTACGCTTTACTACCACTAATTCGCAACACTTACACCGGAATTAATAGCGTCGATCCGGCTATCCGAGAAGCGGGAAAAGGAATGGGAATGACCGATCGACAAATACTCTTGCAAGTAGAGGTTCCCCTAGCACTGGGTATTATCTTAGCTGGCGTACGAGTGGCGACAGTTATTTGTGTGGGAATTGCTACTATTGGTGCTGCTATTGGTGCTGGTGGGTTGGGAGTATTTATTTTTCGGGGTATTTCTACAGTAAATAATCAGTTAATTTTGGCCGGTGCAATTCCAGCAGCTTTAATAGCATTAGTAGCTGATTTTGCTCTGGGGTGGTTAGAGAAAATTTTAGCTCGACGAGGACAAAGAAAAAAGATATTTAATCGCCAATTTCTTTTAGGTTTGGGAGTGATAAGTTTGCTAATCATTGCCTTAATAGCGATCGCACCCCGGCAAACTACCCAGATAACTATTGGCTCGAAAAATTTTACCGAACAAGTAATCCTAGGAGAAATTCTCGCCCAACAAATAGAAGCTAAAACTAATCTCAAAGTTAACCGTAGTTTCAATTTAGGAGGAACCTTTATCTGTCATCAAGCTATTCTCGCTGGAGAAATTGATGGCTATGTGGAATACACTGGCACTGCTTTTACTGCCATTTTAGAACAGAAACCAATTACTGACCCTCAAGAGGTATATCGGCAAGTCAAACAAGCCTACGCACAAAAATTTAATTTAGATGTGATGCCATCTTTAGGATTTGAAAACACTTTCGCTATAGTGATACGTGGCGAAGAGGCAGAAAAACTAAAGATTAAAACTATTTCTGAAGCTGCTAGATACACTCCTCAATGGCAAGCAGGATTTGGTTATGAATTTTTAGCAAGAGAAGACGGCTATCCTGGTTTGGCTAAAACTTATGGCTTAAAATTTGCTCGACCTCCTCAAGAAATGGATTTAGGCTTGATGTATCGGGCATTAGCCGATCGACAAGTAGATTTAGTAGCTGGCAATTCTACTGACGGTTTAATTCCCGTGCTTAATTTGAGCGTATTAGAAGACAATAAAAAATATTTTCCTCCTTATGAAGCCGTGCCAGTTTTTAACCAACAAACTTTAGCAAAATATCCAGAAATAAGAGAGGCTATCGCTCAACTTACTGATTCAATTTCGGCAGTACAAATGCAGCAGATGAACTATCAAGTAGACAAGCAATCTCGTCAAGTTGAAGAAGTAGTAGAAAACTTTCTCAGCGTGAATTTTTAATTTTGAATTTCCCAAAAGTGCCAAT
>JBFRWL010000412.1:0-3929 GCA_051439565.1 Prochloraceae cyanobacterium | reverse complement strand
AACCAGGTTAATCCAGAATTAGCCCCTAGACTAGAGACAGAGGACAAATTTTTACCCCAAACTGTACCAGGATATTCAGCACGCGAAGTCTTTGAAAATTTAAGAAGTCGTCCAGAATATAAGCAATTTTTCTATAAAGAAGCAACCTTAAATCCTACCAATCTTCGAGATCTAGCAGATAAATTTGAAACCTCTCTTGTTGAAGGTTTTCGCACTCAACCAGACTTAAAAGAACAAACAGGCTTTCGCTCCCTTGCTGGTAAAGATATTTTTTACATTGCTCGTCCAATTTCTGTTTCTAAGGAAAGCTGTCTGCGATGTCATGGCAATCCGAATGACGCTCCTAGAAGCCAGATTCTCACCTATGGAGATCGAAACGGCTACAATTGGGAGCTCGGTGAAATTGTCGGAGCGCAAATTATTTCAGTTCCAGCTAGTAAAGTGCTTAGTTTTACTCGACGTTTAGAGTTTGTAGTCATTGCTACTATTACTATATTTTTGCTCTTAGCAATTGTTGTCATCGATATAATCCTGAGAATGAGCATTACTCAACCTTTGAGGAGAATGTCTCAATGGGCGAAAAAGATCAGTACTGGCAATATGTCTGAAGAATTTATCTATCATAGCAAAGACGAAATTGGCATTCTAGCTGCTTCTCTCAACCGCATGAAAGTTAGTCTAGAAATGGCCCTCAAGATGCTTGAGTCGCAATCGAAATCAAGGTAATACCATTTTCGTTTAAGATTGCTACACTTCGGTTAGGTAAGGGAACAGGAAGCAACAGGCAACAGATTCTCCAGAATTGATGTGTAGCACTATTTTTTTAAGGGAATAAGCGAGCTAAAGTTTGAGTAACTATTTCTGCCCAGCCTTGACAACCAGATGCAGGAGCCACCTGCCATCCTCTTCCTACTAAACCAGAATGGGGGCCATTTTTTCCGGGAACAATCAGGGGATAGTCTACATTTTCGAGCATATCTAGGTCATTAGGGCTATTTCCCAAACCAACAGTAACTAACTTTTCCCCTGACTGTGCTGGCAGGTATTGTTGTTTTAGCCATCTTGTTGCCCTACCTTTACCCGCCTTGCTCCAGATTAAATGAGAGAAGCGATCGCCTACTACTACTCTAAATCCTTGAGTCTCCACAGCTTGTTTGAGCTTTGCTGGAGGTATATGCCTAGGAGTGAGAAAAGGCTCGGTAAATTCTCTCGCTTTTGCTTGTTTGACTGCTTCCAATGGCAATCCTGTAAGTTGGGCAATCTCTGCTTCAGTGAGATCGCCAAACCCACGCAACTCTTCTCTCAAAGCTGCAGCCACAGCCTTTAATCCCGCTCTTGCTTCAGCATAGGTACAGCCAAGCAATTCCAGGTGATAGTCCGTTCCTTGTTGCCTATTAGCTATCGCAAATCTAGAGTCGTTGCTGGGAACAAATACACCGCTGCCATTTTCCACAATGAAGGGATCTGTGAGGCTTAGCTCGGCTCTCAAGGCTTCTACTTCCTGACGAGTTTTGCTGGTAACGGGAATTACTGGAATTTTCTTGACTTTAAGTGCTTCCAGCACGGGAATAGCGCGATCGTATTTATAATCCTCCTGATTGAGGAGAGTTCCGTCTAAATCGGTAAAAATAATTAATAACATTAAACTTGTTGGGGTTTAATCACTAATACAGAACAGGGAGCTTCTGCGACTACCTGAGAGCTAACAGAATCTTCGACTATTCGCTGCAAACCCTTAAGTCCGCGAGTGCCAACGATAATAATATCTGCTCGGTAAATATTTGCTAGGCGGATTATTTCTTCAGCCGGATCGCCGCTAACTATTTCTACCTGACTGCCAGGTAGTTTTATTTGGTAAGCTTGTAGTTGTTTTTCTATCTCCTGATAGAGAGAATCGTGAGATTTATGGGGTCGATCGGGGATAGCCTGGCTATCCATTTCAGGAGAAGGAAGAACGTGAGAGAGGACGATTTTGGTCTCTGGCTCGACATAGAGTAGCTTAAGAGCATCCATCACTTGCTCCGACATACCGGAATTGTCTAAAGCCACGACAATTGTTTTTAACACCAAAATTTCTCCTCTGAATATAAGTTGGTAATTAGTCAGCTTTGTGGCTATTAGGAATTTTCACCTTGAAGCTCAGGTTTTGTCTAGTTTTTTTAGGGATTAATAGTTCAGCTATTAGCTAAACTATATTACCAACTTCTTTCTATTCTCTTCTGCCCTCTGACTTCTGCCTGCTTCAATCATCTAGCTGTTTGGCCTGCGTCCGCAGTCGTACGGAATTTACCTGGGATGGCAAACCTTCAGCTTGAGCAAGTATTTGGATAGCACTAGATACCTTTTTCAATGCTGCAGGCGAATATTGAATCAAACTGGAATGTTTCATAAAGGTTTCTACTCCTAAGGCAGAAGTGTAACGTGTAGTCCTAGCAGTTGGTAGAGTATGCTTGGTTCCTGTAAGATAATTTCCCACTGCTTCTGGAGTAAAATTGCCTAAAAAAATTGTTCCAGCATGTTTAATTTTCTCTAAAATTTCCCAAGGATCGACAACTTCTAATTCTAAGTGTTCTGGTGCAAATAGGTTAGATAGTTCGGCAGCTTCTTCTAAGGAATCGACCACTATAATTAGACCGTAGTGAGCAAGGGCCTTCTCAGTAGGAACTCGTCGCGGATGATTTTGTAGTTGTTGCTCTACTTCCCGTCGTACCTTTTCTGCTAGAGATGCATCCGTAGTAACCAGGATTGCGGCTGCCATTGGCTCTCGTTCGGCTTGTGCTAGCAGATCGGCAGCTACGTGTAACGGATTTGACTGACTATCAGCGACGATCAATAATTCTGAGGGGCCTGCCAGGAAATCAATGTTAACGGTGCCGTATAATAATTTTTTAGCCAGGGTGACGTAAATATTTCCCGACCCTACGATCGTATCTACTTTAGGTATGGTCTCCGTGCCATAAGCCAAAGCTGCGATCGCCTGGGCTCCACCCACCCGATAAATCTCCTCTACCCCTGCTTCTTGAGCTGCTACCAAAACCCCCGGATTGATTTTTTGTTCTGGTCCTGGAGACGCGATCATGATAATTCGAGGAACTTTAGCAATTTTGGCAGGTATAGCATGGATTAGCACTGTACTAGGATAGGATGCCCTTCCCCCAGGCAAGTATATTCCCGCTGTGTCTACCGGAGTATAGCGTTTGCCTAAAACTACGTCGTCTTCCTCAAATTGTACCCAGGATTTGGGAATGCGCTTTTGGTGAAATGCTTCTATTTTTCCACAAGCTAGCTGAATAGCATCGAGTAACTCTTTTGAGATCTGTTGATAGGCAGCATCTAATTCTGAACCGCTCACCCTCAGACTTTCAATAGTTAGGGTTTGTCCGTCCAACTTTTGCGCGTAATCTAGGAGAGCTTGATTTCCCTGACGCTTTACTGTTTCTAGAATTTCCCGAACTACTAACTCTTTGGCTCGAATCTCCTCGTCGTGGGTTCGCTCGCCTAGTCGTCGCAGTTCTGTTTTTGCTTCAGCCTGCTCAGTAATGATTCGCAGCATGGAGCCCGAATACCCCTCTTCGCTACTACCCGATTGGAGTTATGTAAGCAATTCACTCCCAATTTAATGAGTAAGTGTCTTGCTTGTGCCAAAACTCTCTTTTCTAGCTTAACCTGGATTTCTTATTGGTCGTGCTACTCAAAGCACTCAATTATATTATTTGGCGCGATGGTATACTGTTATCATAAAGGTAAATAGCTGCTGTTGTCTTGTAAGTGTTCGGTAAATGTTGTTATAATAAAAATTCTGATATTGTAATTTTTTTGTCAACAAAAATAAATTAACCTAGCGGCAACTGTGGAAAATACTAAATCTGCAATTAAGCGTATCAAAATAAACGAACGCAACCGACTGCGTAACAAAGCCTACAAGTCAG
>JBFRWL010000411.1:0-3760 GCA_051439565.1 Prochloraceae cyanobacterium | reverse complement strand
ATAGAGAGCTATCGATAAAATCTCAGCAAATAGTTCAAATGTGTTCAACCGCACTTGACATCTTCGCTAGCAGTAATTGCATATTTAGTAAATTTTTCGCCCCATATATGAAAAATGAAGCATAATTCAAAATTTGAGGATTCATCTCTTATGGTTACCCTACCAAAAGAGCAACCCATAATGCAATTACTTGCCAAGAGACTTAAGTTAACTTCCCAGAATACAAAACTGCTCTCAGATTTAAGCCAATCCTTTGAAATTCAGGAGTGGCAATTAGGTGAATGCCTGTTAAGTTTACCAAAATCCTTATCCAATTACGTTCAAAATAAACAAAACTGCGGATATTTCTACATAATTTGCCAAGGAAGAGTAAGATTACTCAGCTTTGAGGGGGAAAAACAGAGGGAAATATCCGTCCAGTTGCTAACAGAGGGGGAAACTATTGGTGGTGACTCCCTATTTTGTGATTTCCCTTTGCCTTACCGAGCCGTTGCTGCTAGTAAAGTTCAAGTCGCCAGAATTAAACTCCAACAACTGAAGCCTTGGCTTGAGATGTTACCAGAACTACAAGAAAATTGGCTAGAAGCTGCACAAACAAGACAGCGCTTGCTCTTTTTTAAAACCTTGCCCTTCTTAAGCACACTTTCTAGTCAGCGATTGCAACAACTTTTAGCCTATATAGAGGAAAGAAAGATTCCAGCTGGAGAACACCTGACCCGAGCAATCTCTGACGAAACTGGTCTTTTTTGGCTACGTAGGGGTAAGATTAAAGACCGAACATTAGAAAAAAGCTGTTCTTCAGGCTATCCAGAACCAATACCAGCTGAAGGGTTAGCCCAGACAGAATTATGGCTCTATTGGCTGCCAAAGCAAAATTGGGAAAAAGCATCTGCGATCGCTCCTGACCTGGCAAATGTCTTCCCAGATCAACCTACTAACAACGGCAAAACCAACGGCAAAGCAACTATTATTAAGGATATTAAGGCTTTTCCGCCCTTGTCCAGCTCAATTTCTCCTCCTAAAAAGCTCCCACCAGTTCCAGAACAACCATCGGTAGAAATTGAATTTCCCAAACCGATTAAGCGCCGTCGCTGGTGGGCAACAGGATATCCTTTCATCGAACAACAAAGTTCTTCCGACTGCGGGGCTGCTTGCTTGGCAATGATTAGCCAGTTCTGGGGCAAGAATCTGAGCCTCAATTACCTGCGTAACCTGGCAGGAGTCGGGCGTTCGGGTGCATCTCTGAAAAATTTAGCCAAAGCAGCAGAACGGCTGGGATATATGGCTTCTCCTGTGCGAGCTACTCTCAAGCCCTTGGTGGAGCAAAATAAGCCTTGGATTGCCCACTGGCAAGGAGACCATTATGTAGTGGTCTATCGCCTTAAAGGTGATCGCCTTTTGATTGCCGATCCAGCTCAAGGCAAGCGAACTATTTCTCGGCAAGAGTTTCTCACCAACTGGACGGGATATGCTCTACTGCTAGAACCCACACAGCGCCTTAACGAAGTCGAAAACCAAAAAGCTTCTCTCACCAGATTTATGAGCATGCTCTGGCACTGGCGAGCTTTGGGAGTGCAAATTATCTTGGCATCTTTACTGATCCAAGTGTTTAGCGTTGTCAGTCCTTTGTTTACTCAAATAATTCTCGATCAAGTAGTCGTCAACAAAAGCATGACGACTCTTCACGTCTTTGCCATCGGAGCCTTTCTGTTTGGCATTTGGAGCATGGCTTTATCCTCGGTGCGTCAATACTTGCTCAGTTATTTTGCCAACCGCTTAGATCTCAGTGCGATCGCAGCTTTTATCAAGCACACGCTTAGTTTGCCTCTAAAGTTTTTTGAAACGCGACAAGTAGGAGATATTATCACCCGAGTCCAGGAAAATCAGAAAATCCAGCGTTTTCTCATCTCCCAGATAATGCTAGCTGGGTTGGATTTGCTCACGGGGTTTGTCTATTTGGGGCTGATGCTCTACTACAATTGGGAGCTAACTTTGTTAGTTTTGGCACTCATTCCACCGATTGTGATTTTGACCCTGGCTGCCACACCTATACTGCGTCGGGTGTCGCGAGAAAATTTTAACGCTGCCGCCAAGCAACAATCGTCCCTAGTAGAAATGTTAACTGGGGTTTCTACAGTTAAAGCAGTAGCAGCAGAACACGAGTTACGCTGGCGCTGGGAAGACCGCTTAACTCATCAGCTCAACGTGCGCTTTAAAGCGCAAAAACTGGGGATTAACCTAGGCTTGATCAGCGGTTTGATTAATTCTATCGGCGGTACCGCTTTGCTTTGGTACGGTGCTAGCTTGGTAATTCAGGATCAATTGACTATCGGGCAGTTTGTCGCCTTTAATATGATGAAGGGTCACGTACTCAGCCCAGCCCTAGCTCTGGCCAATTTGTGGGACGAACTGCAAGAAGTGCTAATTTCTGTAGAACGACTCAATGATGTCTTCGATACCTCCCCAGAAGAAGTACCCGGCAACCCAATGCTCACTTTGCCTCGCTTGCGGGGCGAGGTGCGCTTCGAGAACGTGACTTTCCGCTACGACGCGGAAGAACAACGCAACACCTTGCAGAATATCTCCTTTGAAGTCCGAGCTGGAGATACTATCGCTATTGTCGGTCGCAGTGGTTCAGGAAAGACTACCTTAGTCAAACTGCTTCAAGCACTCTATTATCCTACCAGCGGTACTATCTGGCTTGACGGACACGATATTAACCACATTTCTCCCCATTCTCTGCGCTCCCAACTGGGGGTCGTGCCTCAAGAGTGCTTCTTATTCTCTGGAACTATTTTGGAAAACATTACTCTCTATCGCTCGGAATTTACCCTCGAACAGGCGATCGAAGTAGCTAAGCTGGCTGAAGCCCATGCTTTTATTCAATCGATGCCCTTGGGATACAATACTAAGGTTGGAGAGCGAGGAGCAAATCTCTCTGGCGGACAGCGACAACGAATTGCGATCGCAAGAGCCCTGTTGGGAGAACCGAGGATTCTAATTTTAGATGAAGCAACTAGTTCCCTAGATACTGAGTCAGAACGACGATTCCAGCAAAATCTAACCCGCTTGTCTCGGGAAAGAACTACCTTTATTATTGCCCACCGCCTGTCGACTGTACGGAATGCTGACTGCATCCTAGTGTTAGACCAAGGTCTTCTGGCAGAGAAAGGAACCCACACAGAACTGATAGACAAAGAAGGTCTTTACTATCACCTAGCACAGCAGCAGCTTACTCTTTAGCTATCGGTCCTTAAACAATTCTGACAACAAAAACAAGATATAATGCCCTGAATAACTGAGTTGAGCATTACTCAATATGGCGATCGCTATCATGAGAGAAACTACTCCCGCAGCTATGCCTCCCTGCTTCGATAGATGGTGTAAAAAGTTTGATGATTTACTGAGAACTAAAGCTCAAAAAGCGGTGCGACCCTGCTGTCCAGGGTGTTGGCTCAACGAAAATCATCACGTATTCACATCTTATAAAGCGAGTTTGGGCTTAATTTTTGTTTAAGTACCGTTAATTGAAGTTACTTCTCCTGGGGGATTGGCAAGGAAGTTTAACTTTTAGGGGGTTTGGGGGTTAGTGGTTAGTTGTTAGTTGTTAGTAGTACTCCACCAACTCTGTTTTGAGGAATAAGTTTCGGTGAAAATCCTCCCCAACTCCCCTATCTTGCCTCAACCTATCATTTCAAACTTGGCAGACTAGTAGTTAGTCCTAAAGGATACCGCTTCGTCCTAAAGGATACCGCTTGGC
>JBFRWL010000410.1:0-13805 GCA_051439565.1 Prochloraceae cyanobacterium | reverse complement strand
CTTCGATCCATAGGGCGATCGAAAGTAATAATAAAAGCAGTATCTTCTGCTCCTATTTGTTTATCCTGCCAGCTAAAATAACTTACTCTAGGTCCTACGTGTAGAAAGCAATTAGTTCCACAACTTTCCCGACTCCAAATTAATAATCCAATGACTATACTTAGGAGAAATATTAATAAAAGAGAAATTCGATCGATTGGATAAAATTTTCTTTTTAATCTTTTTTTTCTCATTTAAAAACCAGGCAAATATTTTCAATTTTGATTTTTTAAATTAAATAAATCGATATCTAACAGAGAAGGCGATCGCTAAAAAATTTCGCTTAAATCTAACACAAGCCCAGGTCAAACATCCTCTCCCGATATAGTAGTAGGGGAGTGTAAAACTTCTACTTCTCGATCGCTACGGTAAATTTCTACTACTTTCCGACTCGGATCGACTAACCAGCCCAATTTAGCCCCATCCTCCAAATATTCTTGCATCTTAGCTCGTATCTTTGTCAGTCCATCGCTGGGAGAACACAACTCCACCACAAGATCGGGACATAAAGAACTTTTCTTGTTGTTCTTGAGTTAGAGCATTCCATCGATCTATTTTTACCCAAGATGCATCGGGGGAGCGATCGGCACCATTAGGTAACTTAAATCCTCCAGAAGAATCAAAGACTTTACCAAGCTTATTCTCACGACTCCAGGCTTTTAGCTGATCAATGATCTCGGCATGGCGATTACTGGTGGTTTCTCCCTTTGGTGGCATAATAATTAATACTCCGGTAGCGGTGCGCTCGAATCTCAAATCCCGATGCTGCTGACAAAGCTGCCAAAATTGCTCGTCGGTAAGTTTGAGTTCTAATTCTAGGGGAGATGATAAGTAAACCATGAGAGTAAGCAAGTCAAATGCAAAATTTTAACCGCTTGCGGCGGAAGGCAAGAGGCTTGATAGCATAGGTTACATCTTCTGGTTGTATTTTACTGTGATTGCGACTTGTTCACTTATTCTTCCTTGTGTCATCTACCTTCCGCTGCAGACAGTTAAATAACGATCGCGCAGTTCAAATTACTTTATCAATGAAACAGTTATTGTTCTCCCTATTTTTTACTCCCCTAGTTGCTTTAATAACTGCAACTCCTGGCTTAGCAGAAATTCGCACCTCAACAGTTGAATACAAACAAGGAAATACAACTCTTGAAGGTTATCTCGCTTACGACGACGAAATTGAGGGTCAACGTCCAGGTGTTTTAGTCGTTCACGCCTGGAAGGGTTTGGGGGAATATGAAAAAAGAAGAGCAAGAGAATTGGCAAAATTAGGTTATGTCGCCTTTGCTGCGGATATCTATGGTCAGGGTATTCGTCCCCAAACTCGTCAAGAAGCCTCAGCGCAAGCCACTTTTTATCGTTCTAACCGCGCCTTAATGCGCCAAAGAGTCAAGGCGGGTTTACGACTCCTAAAACAACACAGACTGACAATAGCTGAAAAAACTGCTGCGATCGGCTATTGTTTTGGCGGCGGCGTTGTTTTAGAATTAGCCCGCAGTGGTACTGATGTGGCTGGAGTTGTTAGCTTTCACGGTAATTTAGATACCCCTAACCCCAAAGATGCAGGTTCGATTCAAGGGAAAGTTTTGGTTTTACACGGCGCGGATGATCCTTTTGTACCTATGAAACAGGTGGAAGCTTTCGCCCAAGAAATGCGCGATGCTAAGGTAGACTGGCAATTGGTAATGTATGGCGGTGCTGTTCATAGTTTTACCAAACCCAAGGCAGGAAATGACCCCTCTACAGGTGCTGCTTACAATGAGAAAGCCGATCGACGTTCCTGGGAAGCGATGAAGCTATTTTTTGTAGAGATATTTCAGGACAATTTTGCCTTTACAATTCTCGATCGCTCTCATTAATAATTTTGATTGACTAAAAAATTTAAGACCAATAAAATTTTTATTATTACGCAAACTTCATAATTACTTTATATTTCTATTGAATAGCCATGAAAAATCTTGACAAAACTTGTGCCATCTTTAGTTTGGCAGCTACTAGCTTGATGATCGGTCTGTCCGCCACCGCACAAGAACAAGTTAATACAGTTTCTTCTATTATGGAAAACCCAGTTGATGAGATGGAAGTTACTTTAGTCGGCAATATAATCAGTAAAGAAGAGGGAAAACATCAACGAGACTATACTTTTAAAGATGAGACTGGCGAAATCACAGTTGAAATTGAAGATGAAAACTTTAAGTATGATTCAGATACTACAGTTAAAATTTCAGGGAAAGTAAGTTTAGAATCACAGGAAGACGAAGCTGAGCAACAAGACGAAACTCCAGAGTACCTTGAAATTGAAGTTGATCACCTTCAAGTTATGGGCAAGAGTAACGAGTAACGAGTTTTTCACTAACATCTAAGTAAATGGGCAAAAATAACTATAAAATAGCCCAGAAGATAGGCACCCGGAACTATTTTTTGGCAACGTTTCTAGCTTATTTTCAGCTCAGTGAATCTTGCGTTTAATTATGCCTACCTACTTATCTTTACTATTCAATTCACCAATCCAATAGAATAGCTCCACACATTATCAAGTTTTGTTAATCAACCCTGAAATTAGTAAATACTTGATATATTTACCTTGCAAATTCTCACTGACAAAGATTATCCTTAAGTAGAAATTTACAATACAGCTATTTAGGCTGTAAAAACAAGAATCAGATATTGACATTCATCGATATCTATGCTTATAAATAAGCAAGAGCTAATCCAAAGCGACAAGCTACAACTAATGAAGCTGAGTTGATATCAGCTTCATATATACAAATGCTCATAACTATATGATACTGAGCAAAGACACCGGGGAAATAGCAGATTTCCCCATGATAACTGAGAGCAAAGATTTTTCTAGTTTAATGCCCAGACCTGGTTGGAGAGAATATCTAGGTCTAAGGGCGTTTAATTTATAGTGACTCGCGATTCTAGGCACTTCGCAATCTGCGCAAGCAGGCACTTCACGATCGCCCTGGACAATAGGCAAATCATCATAGCGCAATCCCACAGAAAAGTCATCGCTATGAGGTGCAATCGCTCTTAAACTGAGTAAGAAATTACAGGATTCTACGAACGAAATTTTTAGGTAATAAAATACTCACTCCTTTAAAAGGAGTTGATACACAATACCTAATAATTTTACAAGCTGATTCTCAATAAACCTCACAGCAATTGTGCTAATTACTGAAAGCCAGGCAACAGAATAGACAAAATCAAGCGATCAACAACTTACTTATCTCTATCGAAAAAGTAAAGAAAATATCATCTATTTCTATCATTATTTATGAATACCAGTCAGCTAAAGAATGCTAAGACAATATTGAGCAGATACAGACAAGGAGAACGGAATTTTCAAGGAATAAAACTGCTCGAAGCCGATTTGAGCCAAGCTCATCTCAATCGGACAAATCTGAGCCAAGCTCATCTAAAAGGTGCCAATTTAACAGCAGTTAGATTAATTAACTCTAATCTTAGTGCTATAGATTTACGCCAAGCCAACTTATCCAAAGCGAAGCTAATTGAAACCAACTTATCTCATGCTATCCTAACTGAGGCAATCTTAGTCCAAGCAGACTTAAGCGGTGCAATTGCCTGTGGTACGATTCTGTCTCAAGCCGATCTGAGCAATGCTTGTTTGATTAGCACTAGCTTAATTCAGGCTCAAATAATTAAAACCAAACTTAAGTCAGCTAATCTTACAGGAGCTACTTTGACAAGAGCAATGCTCGCTGAAGCTAACTTGCGCTATGCAAATCTCACGCGGACAATGCTTGCGGAAGCTAACCTAAATCGAGCCAATCTCAAAGAGGCAATACTTATTCGAGCCTTTTTACATCGGTCTAGTCTTGAGGCAGCAAATTTGCAACAAGCAGATCTAAGTTTAGCTAATTTACGAGGTGCTAACTTGAGCGGGGCAAATCTCAAAGAAGCTAATTTAGAAGGAGCTGATTTAGAAGGAGCAAATCTAACTGGTGCTAACTTAAGTAAAGCTAACTTACAAGAAGCAAAACTGAGTAATGCCAACCTAAAACTCACCAAATTAACTCAGGCTAATCTAACAGGAAGCAGTTTGCTCAATGCACAACTATGCGATGCTAATCTATCTGAGGCAAATCTGTTCCAAGCTGGTTTGCTGCTAACTGATTTAAAGGGTGCCAATTTCAACCGAGCGAACCTGAATCAAGCTAATCTGATTGGAGCTAACCTCAGTCAGACCAATTTTCTCACCGCCTCTTTGGAAAAAACGATTATGCCCAATGGAACGCAAATGGCAAGTTAAACAACTGTCACTACTATTAATAGCATTTCTTAGCTGCCAAGAAGTTGCATTCATCTCAGGTCTAAAAGACATGAGCTATTGAGCATATAAATAATCCTATGCTATACCTAAATAGCTTGAGTTATTTTAGTATGGAGTAAATTGATAAGAATGGTAAAAGTGGGAACCCATCTGGTAGTAGATGCATGGCAGGCACCAGCAGACTTACTCAATGACCCTGAACGTATTCGCTGCGCTATTGTAGATGCAATTTGTGCTGGAGAAGCAACTTTGATCGATTTGTGCGTGCACCAGTTTAGTCCCCACGGAGTTACAGCAACAGCAACTTTAGCAGAATCTCATATTGCTATTCATACTTGGCCAGAATACGGTTATTTTGCAGCTGATTTATTTTTCTGCGGTCAAGGTAACCCAAAGAAAGCGATCGAGCTTCTCCAAACAGCTCTTCGAGCTAAACGGATTGAAATCAAGGAAATTGAGCGAGGATTCCCCCTGCCAACAACAAACCAAAAGAAGATAGAATCATCGATGTATCAAAGCGTTACTTAAGTACTTCCTCTATAATCTAATAACTTAACCTCGCCGAAATTCAGCGTTTGAATCTCAAGATTTGAGAGGTAGGTTAGTGCTTGGTTTCATTTGCTGATTGGCGATCGAGAGTCTATTTGAGCCTATTTTTTTTAATTGTTGTTTACATATATATCTTGCCCTCTGTCCCTAATATGTAGCAAACATCAGGGAAATTAGTATGAGCTATTAAAAGAGACGTTTTAGGGAAAGCCTGTAAAAAGTTCTTGTCTTATAAAACTGTTGAACTAAATTGCACCATAAGCTTTATAAACTATAAAATATTAATATTCTAGTGAGCTAGTATCCTATATTTGAATATATACCATAGTGGCATGTGACAAGATTTCAGCATATCAAAGATAAAAACCCTTATATATTCATTGATAAGCTAAAGCTGCGAGAACTCAACCTTAAGATAGCTAAATCAGAAAGTAAAGTGATTAAGGCAATCCTGATTATTCTTATTATTAGCATAATTCCTTCACTGCTTTCTTTGCTGTTGTTGCGAAAATTTAAGCGGAGATGGCAAGGAAGACTGAGGAGAATTCGTTCCATGACGTTCGAGCAGCAAATGGGAAGGGTCGTTCGACTTCATGATGAGTCGGAATTAGAAGAAGTCCATAGTTATTTTATTGGGGATCTTAGCTGTCGTTATAATGCTCGCTCTCCCTATATTCGCTGCGCTGTGAACCCCTGTGGTCCTTGCGAGGGCTGTTCTGATTACCAATCAAAACACTAATAATATTGAGTAGAGTCGAGCTACGTAGACTAAATTTGATTCATAACTTTGCAGTTGCTCATAAACGCCTCATTTAATATGCACTTTGCTGTTAAAACTTTCACCATTCACAAGCGGTTTCCTTTGACTATTAGTCGCGGCACAACTGCCCAAACAAGTAACATCTGGGTGCGCCTACAGGATGAAGGAATTGAGGGTTGGGGAGAGGCAACGCCATTTTCTCTTGTTGCTGAAGGTAGTATCAATACAGATGAACTGTTGGCAGAACTGCAACAAATTATCCCCGTACTAGAAAAATTTAGCCCTTTAGAGAGACAATCAATTGAAGAGGTTTTACGACGAGCGCGGGTGTCTTCGTCAGTGCAGGCAGCCATAGATATGGCCTTATACGACTGGTTGGGAAAACGAGCGGGTTTACCTCTTTGGCGTTTGTGGGGCTTAGATCGCGATCGCATTGTGCCAACTTCAGTAACAGTAGGTATTAATTCCTTAGAAGGAGTCAGACAAAGGGTGCGCGACTGGCAGCAATTGACGGGGGCAAAGGTAATCAAGGTAAAACTGGGAAATCCTCAAGGAATTGAGGCCGATCGAGCAACCCTGCTGGCAGTTCGCGAGGAAGCACCTGCTAGCGAGTTAACAGTAGATGCCAATGGGGGATGGAGTTTGGACGAAGCTGTAAAAATGTGCAATTGGCTGGCAGAACAAAATGTCAAGTACGTAGAACAGCCCTTGCCAGTAGGAGAAGAGGAAAGCTTGTCGGTATTGCAGGAGAAGTCACCCTTACCGATTTTTGTAGACGAGAGTTGTTTGAATAGTAAGGATATTCCCCGATTAGCTAACTCAATCTGCGGGATTAATATCAAAGTAATGAAGGCTGGGGGCTTAACTGAAGTGATGCGGACGATTCATGTAGCTAAAGCTTGCCAACTACAAGTAATGTTTGGTTGCTATTCTGACAGTACCTTAGCAAATACAGCTATGTCCCACCTCGCTCCTTGGGCAGATTATCTGGATCTAGACAGTCATCTCAATTTGACTGACGATCCCTTTACAGGGGCAATTTTAGAACAAGGGCGCTTGCTGCCCAACGACTTACCAGGATTAGGAGTAGGATACCGTGCGTCTTACGGCTGAACGTCGAGTTGCCATTTTACTTCACGAGGGAATTCGCAGCCTTCACGGAAAAACGGGGTTAGCATATCTCCGCTACGGGGAAGCATCGGTAGTAGCGGTAATTGACAAGCAGTGTGCGGGGGAATCTTTAGCAGAGTTAACGGATATAGCCAAGAACGTGCCAATTGTGGCGAATTTAGCAGAGACATTAGTTTATCAGCCTGATGTTTTGCTAATTGGCATTGCCCCTTCTGGCGGGGCATTACCGGATGCTTGGTGGCAGGAAGTCAAGCAAGCAGTAGAAGCGGGTTTATCGGTGGTTAATGGCTTGCACACGCCGATGGCATCGATTTTTGAGCATTTAAGAGAAGGGCAGTGGATTTGGGATATTCGCCAGGAACCGAAAGATTTAAGAATTGGCACTGGTAAGGCGCGATCGCTTTGTTGTCAGCGAATCTTAACTGTAGGTACCGACATGGCAGTGGGAAAAATGTCTGTGGCTATAGAGTTACATCGGACAGCCCTAAAACGGGGCATTAAATCTAAGTTTCTCGCAACCGGACAAGGAGGGTTGGCGATCGCTGGGGAGGGAATACCTCTAGATGCGGTGCGAGTAGATTTTGCCGCTGGCGCAGTAGAACAGATGGTGATCGATTTTGCCGACGAAAGTGACTTATTGATTATCGAAGGACAGGGTTCGCTGCTTCATCCCGGTTCAACAGCAACTTTACCCCTCATTCGCGGCAGTCAACCGACGGGGCTAATTTTAGTACATCGGGTAGGACAAAAGTACATCCACGAACTGCCAGAGATGTTAATTCCACCTTTACCAGAGGTAGTGCAGTTGTACGAGACGGTAGCATCTGCTGGAAGCACTGTTAGGGAAGTAAGAGTTAAGGCGATTGCCCTCAACACTTTTCACCTGGATCTAGAAACTGCTCAACAGGAAATTGAACGAGTCAAGCAGGAAACGGGACTACCTTGTACTGACGTAGTCCGTTTTGGTGCTGAAGCTTTGCTAGATATGGCAATTGATATTTAGGAGTCTCCGAGTCAGGAGAGGGAGTCAGAATTAATCTAGACAATGGGAATTGATAGGTTGAGAAGCTTATTTCGTAATATATTCTGAGTTAAGCTGCAAAGAAAATCTTGACGTTAGCTCTTGCTACTTGCTCATGCTTTGGCAATCTTCCCCCACCTTGCATCCATTTATCGGTAGTGAAATTGTTTGCTCTCTAGAAGCATCGAAAGTAGTGATTCTGCCAATTCCTTACGAAGCTACTACTACTTACCGCCAAGGGTGCAAACACGGACCTGCTTCAATATTAGAAGCTTCCGACCAGTTAGAATATTACGATGAAGAGCTAGAGTGCGAAATTTGTTGGCAGGTTGGTATTTATACTCATCCGCCGATCGCCGATACTCGTTACAATCTCTCCTGCTCTCCTGAAGAAATGTTACAAGTTACTAGCCAAACTGTGTCCCGTCTGATCGCCGAGGACAAATTCACGATCGCTTTGGGAGGGGAACACAGTATTACTGCAGGTATAGTTAAAGCCTACCGAGAAAAATACCGGGAGCCTTTTACCGTAATTCAGATTGACGCTCACGGCGATCTACGTTACCAATATGAAGGTTCAATACACAACCATGCCTGCGTGATGCATCGTATTTTAGAAATGGGATTGCCAATTTTGCCAGTAGGTATTCGCAGTATCTGCTCTGAAGAGGCAAATTTAATTAAGAACCAACAAATTCCGGTAATTTGGGACAGAGAAATAGCTACTAATCCTCATTGGATCTCAGAAGCGATCGCGCAAATTTCTACGCCCAAAGTATTTATTACCATTGATTGCGACGGGATCGATCCCAGTTTAATTCCTGGCGTTGGTACTCCCCAACCAGGAGGCTTATCCTGGTATGCTCTACTAAGCTTTTTAAGAGCAGTATTTCAAACACATCAAGTAATCGGTTGTGATGTAATGGAATTAGCTCCCGTAATTGATACGGTAGTTTCTCAATTCACAGCTGCTAAACTGGTCTACAAATTAGTAGGTTATCAAGCTGACAGTCAAGGTTGGTATAACTAAATAGCTAGTTGTTTAACTCTTTGTCTGTTGATAGTTAATCTTAGGGATAGTTTCAGGAAAATATTAATTATGGTTAACGAACAAACTAATAGTGTTCTCAATAATTATGCTCCAGATTTTGAACTGCCCGGAATTGACGAACAAGTTCACCATTTAACTAAGTATCTGGAAAATTTTCAGGCGATCGGGGTAGTGTTTATGAGCGATAATTGTCCCCAGGTGCGCTTATATCTCGATCGGCTCAAACAAATTCAAGCTGAGTTTGAAAATCGAGGTTTTACTCTGATTGGGATCAATGCCAACGATCCGGAAAAATCGCCACAGGACAGCTTGGAACAGATGAAAATTTTTGCGCAACAGCAAAATCTCAATTTCCCTTATATTCGCGATACAGCTCAAGATGTCGCCAATTGCTTTGGAGCTAAAATTACTCCAGAAGTATTTTTACTCGATAAAAATTCTGCTATCCGCTATAGAGGTTTAATTGATGACTCGCCCAAGTCGCTAGAATCAGTGCAAAGCGATTATTTTCGCAACAGCATTACTGCTTTGCTGGAGGGAAAAGAAATCGCTCCCAGGAGGACCGAAGCAGTAGGTTCTTCCATCGAGTGGCGACAACAAAAATAATCTCTAAGGCAAATAATTAATAATTGCCTTTAGGGAACAGAAAACTGGTATGTTAAGTGGAAGCAGTTAATTAAGAAAAATCGCAATATTCTTAGGATGGCTTACCAACGGGTTTTACTAAAGCTGAGCGGTGAAGCTTTAATGGGCGACTTAGGCTATGGGATTGACCCAAAGGTAGTCGCCGAAATAGCCGATCAAGTTGCAGAAGTCATCAAAAATGGCATTCAGCTAGTTATAGTTGTTGGTGGTGGCAACATTTTTCGTGGGGTGAAGGCATCCGCAGCAGGCATGGATCGGGCAACAGCCGATTATATTGGCATGATTGCTACGGTCATGAATGCTCTAACCTTACAGGATTGCTTAGAGCGAATAGGCATTCCTACGCGGGTACAAACTGCGATCGCTATGCAAGAAGTAGCAGAACCCTATATTCGTCGCCGCGCCATTCGCCACTTGGAGAAAGGAAGAGTGGTTATTTTTGGGGCAGGTTCGGGAAATCCCTTCTTTACTACAGATACCACAGCAGCCTTGCGAGCAGCTGAGGTTGATGCAGAAGTTATTTTTAAAGCAACTAAAGTAGATGGGGTATATGATGCCGACCCAAAAGTCAATCCAGACGCTCGACGCTATCAAACTCTTACCTACGGACACGTACTTGCTAACGATCTACGGGTAATGGATTCAACAGCGATCGCTTTGTGTAAAGAAAATAATATACCAATAGTGGTTTTCAATCTTTCCGTTCGAGGTAATATACTCCGAGCAGTTAAAGGAGAACCTGTTGGAACTGTTGTGGGAGGTTTCTGTGAAGTTAGATGAGATTAAAGAACACATGCAAAAGACAATTGAGTCAACTCAAAGGTCTTTTAATACTATTCGCACTGGGAGAGCCAATGCCGCTTTACTCGATCGAGTTATGGTCGAATACTACGGCACAGAGACACCTTTAAAGTCCTTGGCGAACATAAGTACTCCCGATGCGACTACAATTATGATTCAACCTTATGATAAGACCAGCACGGGTCAAATCGAAAAAGCGATTTCTCTCTCGGATATCGGTTTGACTCCCAACAATGATGGTGAAACGATCCGCTTAAACGTTCCTCCCCTTACTAGCGAACGACGTAAAGAACTGGTAAAAGTCGCAGGAAAACTGGCTGAAGAGGGTAAAGTTGCTCTGCGCAATATTCGCCGCGAGGCTGTTGAAGCAGTGCGGAAACAAGAAAAAAATCACGATATCTCTGAAGATGAATCCCGGGATCTACAAGACCAAATCCAGAAAATCACCAATCAATTCACAGCCAAAATTGAGGATTTATTAGCAGCCAAGGAAAAAGATATCACTACTGTGTAATAACGGCATGAATGAATGCCAGATCGGGAGCAGGGGAGCAGGAGAGCAGGGGAGCAGGGGAGCAAAGGGGGACAAGGGAGAAAATAACAAACAGCAAACAGCAATCAACCATCAGCTAACATCTCAGCTAACATCTAAGTCATCGAATATGGGAGAAGACTAGGAGTAATGCTAAATAAGAAATATAGAGTGAAGGGCCCCTAAAAGTTCCGACTCATTGTAGGGTTTGGTAAAGTAGGCTACAGCTCCTAACTTCCTTGCTAGTTGCCGATGTTGTTCGCTGGTACTAGTACTGAGAATGACTACTGGAACTTTGGTCAGCAGTTGATTTTGGCAGCAGTAGCTGAGAAATTCAAAACCATTGATATTAGGCATTTCCAGATCGCTAATGATTAGTTGGATCTGTGAATTTTGTTTGAGTTGGTTGATGCCTTCTTGCCCATCCTCTGCTTGCACCACTTGGTAACCAGCATTCTCTAAAGCGAAGGATAATATCCCTCGCCAAGTAGAGGAATCATCGACTACTAGGATAGTTTGGGCTTTGTCGGTTGGAGTTGGCGGGGGCTTTTGATTGACTGTTGCTTGGTCAAACAATTGAGTAGCAGCAACAGGTATTTGAGCGCGATCGCGCAGAGCCTCGGCTTCACCTAAATCGAGGGTCTGACTCAGCAAAGCGGCAACATCAATCACCGGAACCGGAAGCTCATCTGCCAACATGGTACAGCCATAGATATAACTGGGGGAGGCGATCGCGCTGCCAAAGGGCTTGATTGTTAATTCTGGGTCTGTAATTATCCGCTTCATTGGCGACTCTAGGGCAAAAAGAAGTTTTCCTTCCCTGATTATTAAGAGTGATACCTCTCTATTCTCCTGGGGAGAAGTAGTTGTCAAAACTTGAGTCTGAGCGGACGCTGGCTGAGGATATCTGTAGCTAAGTAGCTCGGACAATTTATAGATGGGCAGGAATTGCGATCGCCAGTGCAAAAACTTCTGCTGCTTTGAGTTTATAATCTCAGCAAATTTAGGACTTAAATTCTCTTCAATCTTGTCGTAGGGCAAAGTCAAAATAGTTAAACCTGTCTGCCAAACCAATAACTTGGCAGTATTGAACTCTAGTTCTTTCTGGGCAGGTAAATTCCCTGGCTCCATATCGGTAGGGTTTTCCCTCACATTTGCAGCAGAGGATTCATGCAGTTGAACTACATTTGATTCACTTTCGGGAACCCAGTCTAAAGGCTTCACCGATCTTGGCGTAGTTTGAGTCAGAATACTCGATTCTGAGGGAGGACCAGAGTCTTCCCAAACATTCTCTAGAGAGTAACTAGCTTCTTCTTGCTCCAGAGAAAATTCTGACTCACATAACAGTTCGGCGGGGATGTCTGTCGAAAAATTTTCTTGTAAAAATACTTTATGAGCAGCGCGAAAGGCAGCAGCAGCTAGATTGCCGATTTCTCTGGCTATCTGAGGACTTGCTGACAAGGTAGTTAAAGTGGTTTGGGCAATAGCGACAAACTCAGATATTTGCAAGAGTTCGCCCAAATCCCTAAACATCTCCATTTGACTGGGGAGCTTTTGTGATAACTCCTCAGTTGAAGAGTTGGCTAAGAGCATTTCCAAGCGTTCTATAGCCTCAGTTACCTCTGCGATCGCAATCAAGTTTTTCATATCTTCGCCCACCTCTGGTGCTATAGCTAGCTGGGTATTGGCGCTTGGGATCGTTTCCAATTTAGCTTCCAGTTGGGCGAAAATAGGCTCCGCTTTGGCTAAAGCTTCAGCCCCATCATACTGACCTGTTTGAATTTGAGTTTGTAGAGGTAGCCGCAGGGACTCATAGGCTTCAGCAAGTAATTCTACTAGCGAAGAGTCAATGTCAACATTTTTCTGCTCCAGAGATCTAAAGTTTTTCTCTAGATTGCCAGCTATAGTTTGAATCTCAGTTAAATTAACCTGAGCTGCTCCACCTTTGAGCGTATGGGCTGCACGCAAGAGTTCGCGAATTTTGGGGACACTGTGGTCTTGGAAAAAATTGAGCAAGATGCGCTCCATCCGCTCTAACAACTCTCGAGCTTCTTCGACGAAAAACTGATAAGCTAAATCGTCGATATTAGAGGGAAGATTCATAACCGAATATCTCTAATTAATGTTCTTTGAACTGAGCCATATTAGCCTGCAGTTCCTGAGTAACTGCTGTAAGCTTACTGAAAGATTCGCTCACTGACATAGATTGTTCGCAAGTCTGTCTGGCAAAACTAGCTAATGCTAGCACCGTGCTACTGGCATTGGTTGAAGTTTGCGCTCCTTGAGCCGCAGCCGCCGCAATCTCCTCCACTACAGAGTTCATTTGGCTAGTTACTCCAGCAATCTGATCGAGTTGTTGCCGAGTTTCTTCAAGCAATTCAGTGCCGCCAAACATCTGCTCGGTGGAGGCATCCATAGCTACAGCTACTTGATTGATTTCAGTTTCGATTTGGGCAATTAGAGTTTCAATTTCTGCTGTGGCTCTTGTCAACTGCTCCGTCGAGTCGCGGACTGTCTCAGTGATTGAAACCATAGAATCTTGACCAACTCCTTCACTCCGACCGGCTTGAATGATCAGATTCATTCCTTGTTGATTGAGATGCGCTGCCAAATCATTAATTAAGCTGACTATCTCAGAGAGCTTTTGGGAGAAATCACCCAGGTGCTTAACTTTATCAGTAGCTTCCTTAACCATTGTCTGGATCTCAGCCATGTTATCTACAGTTCGCTTGACTTTCTCTTGTCCAGTTTGTAAGGTTTCTAAAGTTTGGTGAGCTTGGATTTCTGCTTGTTGAGCGCTAGCCACAACACTCTGAGACGAATCAGCTACTCCTTGAATTTGCTTGAGGACGACTTTAACAGTTTCTGCCTGACGTTGAGCTTCTTCTGAAAAGGTATTAACTGCGGTTTTATTCTCACTGAGTAATTGGGGCAATTGCTGGAGTAATTGTTGTTCTTGACGATCTTCGCCAGAAAGCAGTA
>JBFRWL010000409.1:0-4807 GCA_051439565.1 Prochloraceae cyanobacterium | reverse complement strand
GCTTTAGATCGTTTAGCACAAAAGATTAGCGAATTCAACGCTTCAACAGAGGCTGTTCGAGTAATTGGTCATACTTCTAGAACAGGCACTGGTCAAATCAACCAAACCCTAAGTTTAGAGAGAGCGGAAGTAGTAGTTGAAGCTCTGCGTGATCGCGGTCTTAGTCACAAATTTGTAGCTGAGGGAAACGGTTTTGAGACACCACTTCCGGATTTTAGTCCAAAAGATCCTCGCCAACAACGCACAGAAATTCGTTTAGTTCGTATTAATTAATACCAAGTTCGTTTAAGATTGCTACACTTCGGTCTTTAAAATCTTTGGTTAAACTGACAGCAGTTATCCTTATTTCTCCAACTTTCGCATTAGTCTCAGCTCTTCGAGTTTAATTCCAAATAACTTCCTAACTTCTGCTATTGTTTTATCTTTATACTTCCTAAAATTTATCTGATTTAAATTTTTAATTTCCAGGTTTCTACCATAGGAAAAACCTAAATTAAAAAACTTAAAGTGGTGGCTATTAAACTTATATTTTTGTGGATAAAGCAATTTTGCCAAAAATTTATAAATTTCTAAATCAAATGACTTTGTTTGAATATCATTCCCCATAGTAAAGCCAATAACAAAAGCTTCATCTTCTAATGACAAATCTCGTTCCAACAATATATGTAAGCAATCATGATTATAAAGAGTAATTTTTCCTGGCAAAGCTACTAAACTATGAGGATTTTCTAACAACCAAACTATAAATGGAATGTCTGATTGTTCGTTGACATATATAATTTCAACACCTTCTTTAAGAGTTAAGTGATCGCTATCTATCTCAACTAATTGACTAAACATTGAAAATATTAATAGGTATTAAGTATTAGGTATTGGGTTAATGGTAACTCCGTCTTGACAATCAATAATGAGCGATCAAAAATCAACAGTTCTCACCGGAATCTTTATTACTAAATCGATGCTCTAGTCTTAACCAGCTTGTTCCGCTTTAAGTCGGGAGCCTGTTTAAGATCAATAGTTATTATTCTTGTATAGGTGGATGTTAGCTGTCGAATTCAGGTAACTGAGGTAAGCGACCTTGAGAAGGAATAGCAGCGACGATCGCGTCTATTACTTTAGTAACCGGAATAATATTTAACCCTAATTCCTCCGAGCAACTTTGCCCTTTAGGAATAATAGCTCGTTTAAAACCTAGTTTGGCAGCTTCTTTGAGACGCAAATCTATCTGAGCAACTGGTCGGACTTGTCCGCCTAAACCCACCTCTCCGATCGCCACAGTACGAGGATCGACAACGCGATCGCGAAAACTGGCAACCACAGCGATCGCCATCCCCAAATCTGCTGCAGGTTCTTCTACTCCTATGCCTCCCGCTGAGGCTACGTAAGCATCTAATTTGGACAGAGGAATTCCCACCCGTTTTTCTAACACAGCCAAGATTTGCTGCAAGCGATTGTAACCTACCCCTGTAGTAGAGCGACGCGGGGAACTATAACTAGTAGGACTTACTAAAGCTTGTAACTCTACGACGATCGGACGAGTACCCTCACAAGCTACTACAGTAGCAGTTCCAGGAGCTAATTCATCTCGGTTACTCATAAATAGCTGTGAAGGGTTAGCTACTTCTTCTAAACCCTGTTCTACCATTTGAAAGATGCCAATTTCGTGGGTTGCTCCAAAGCGATTTTTTACCGATCGCAGTAGTCGATGGGAAGCATAGCGATCGCCCTCAAAATACAGTACTGTATCTACCAAATGTTCTAACACTCTCGGTCCGGCGATCGCCCCTTCTTTAGTCACGTGACCGACAATAAACAGAGTGATATTCTCTCGCTTTGCCACTTGCATCAGCGCGGAAGTACATTCCCTAACCTGTGCTACCGATCCAGGTGCGGAATTAAGAGAAGCAAAGTAAAGGGTTTGAATACTATCAATTACTGCTACCTGAGGTTTGAGGGATTCTAACTCTCGCAGAATCTCTTCTAAATCTGTCTCTGGCATCACATAAATATTCAAATCAGAACTTTTATCTGTTCCATTTGAGTTTTGATGATTTTTACCCTTACCATTACTTGTTTCTTCTTCTGGTTCCACCGATGAGGTGCAAATCCCTAGGCGAGAGGCTCGCAACTTTACCTGTTGTCCCGATTCTTCTGCCGAAACATAGAGCACGCGAGGTAATCGTTGTGCCAGTTGGTTGATTACTTGCAATAGCAGAGTTGATTTGCCAATTCCAGGATCGCCACCAATTAGCACCAAAGACCCAGGGACAACTCCTCCTCCCAAAACGCGATCCAATTCTCCATAACCAGAATTGAACCTCATCTGAACGTCACTAGTAATTTGAGAGAATTTTAAAGAAACTCTCGGTCGAGCCGGTCCAGTCCCTCTTTCGTTTGCTCTGGTTGTAGATTGCCAACCTCCTCGAGCAATTGAAGAAGAGTTTGGTAAGACTACTTGCTCTTCTAAAGTGCCATATACACCGCAGCTAGGGCATTTGCCAAACCATTGAGGTGACTGATCGCCGCATTCACTACAAATATAAATTGTTCGAGACTTCGGCATTTTAATTTATTTAAAACAAAATTAATAAATCTTAAAAATTAGTAAAAATCAATTGGGAAAACATATTAAAGATTGTAAGTACGATCGAGGATAAAGTAAATCTGTGAAAATGCTTTCAATAGAGATATATACCAGTAAATCGAGCTTAATTAATACCTTAAAGGAGATATTCTAGAAATGAAGGTAGTAATAATGTAACTTAAAAAACAGCAATTCAACTTAAACAAAGGAGTATTGACTAAATTGGAAACGCACAAAGAAAAAATCCTAGTTGTTGATGACGAAGCTAGCATCCGAAGGATATTAGAAACTCGTCTGTCTATGATCGGTTATGACGTAGTTACAGCTGCTGACGGAGAAGAAGCGCTAGAAACTTTTCGCAAGGCTACACCCGATCTAGTTGTTTTAGACGTGATGATGCCTAAACTTGATGGTTATGGAGTTTGCCAAGAGCTACGTAAAGAATCTGATATACCAATAATTATGCTAACTGCCTTGGGAGATGTAGCTGATAGAATTACCGGCTTGGAATTGGGAGCTGACGACTACGTAGTCAAACCTTTCTCTCCTAAGGAATTAGAAGCCAGAATTCGTTCGGTGTTGCGACGAGTAGACAAAAATGGCGCTCCTGGTATCCCTAGTTCTGGGGTGATTCACGTTGGGTCAATCAGAATTGATACTAATAAGAGGCAAGTCTACAAAGGTGACGAGCGCATCCGCTTAACAGGAATGGAGTTTAGCTTGTTAGAGTTATTAGTTAGCCGTTCTGGAGAAGCTTTTTCCCGCTCGGAAATCCTACAGGAAGTTTGGGGCTATACGCCAGAACGCCACGTAGATACTCGCGTAGTAGATGTACACATCTCCCGCTTGAGAGCCAAACTAGAAGACGATCCTAGTAATCCAGAATTGATTCTCACTGCAAGGGGAACAGGTTATCTATTCCAAAGAATTTTAGAACCAGGAGACGAATAAATTTATTAATCACTACCGCTCGATAAGCAATAATGATGGCTAGATCTGACCCAAATCGAGTATTGCGGCTTTTGCCCCTTTTTGCCGGTGGGTTGGGAGGGGTGCTTTTGCTAATTAACCGTTTAACTACTTCCGAGTTGTTAACTTCCCAAGCTCGTTCTGATGCAGTGGGGATAATTCTAAGTGCTATGTTGATTTTGAGCGGTTTGATTTGGCAGCAAATACAGCCGCGATCGCCTGATGCTGTTACTTTGATTGGTGAAGAAGGCTTTGAATTGGCATCGGGTTTACCTGATGCGGTGAAAACGGAATTAGCTTGGTCATCCCGTTTATTATTGACTAATACAGTAACTCGATCGCTCGTCGTTTACTATCAAGGTAAGGTCCTTCTGCGGCGAGGGGTTTTAGGAACCAATTGTCAAATCAAGCCTGGAAAAATCCTGCAACGAGTACTGGAGCTACAAAAACCAGTATATTTAGTCGAGCTAAAAATGTATCCTGGGCGGATCGAATTTGACTACCTGCCAGAGAACAGTCAAGGTGTCATCTGTCAACCCCTAGGCAACCAAGGTGCTTTGATTTTGGCCGCTAATGCCCCCCGCAGCTATACCAAACAAGACGAAAATTGGATTGAGGGAATAGCAGACAAACTGGCAGAGACTCTGAGCCGCTACCAAAATGAAGTTGCTGCCTTAGAAGTAAAGTCGGAAGAACAATAAGTAGTTGAGAGAGAGATGGAAGTGCGGGGAGTGTAGTTTATATCAGCATTTCCCCCCCTATCTTCTCTTTCTTTCCTCTGTGCCTTCACTTTAATAGAACTTATCAAGGTTATTTGAAAAAATAATTTACAATTGTGTTTACAAATCTTTAAAATCACGTTAGTATTTTCTACAAGTTAAACAAAACTTAACCAAAAGCAATAATTTAAAACATGACAACTACCTTACAACAGCGCGAAAGCGCTTCCGTTTGGGAACAGTTTTGCAGCTGGATCACCAGCACCAACAACCGCCTTTACATCGGCTGGTTCGGCGTCCTGATGATTCCTACCCTCTTAGCTGCTACCATCTGCTACATCATCGCCTTCGTCGCTGCTCCTCCTGTAGACATCGACGGCATCCGCGAACCCGTAGCTGGTTCTTTACTCTACGGCAACAACATCATCTCCGGTGCTGTTGTTCCTTCTTCCAACGCGATCGGCTTGCACTTCTACCCCATCTGGGAAGCTGCTTCTCTCGATGAGTGGCTTTACAATGGCGGCCCTTACCAGCT
>JBFRWL010000408.1:0-14212 GCA_051439565.1 Prochloraceae cyanobacterium | reverse complement strand
ACAGAGACCTGTAGAGACGGAGCGGCGAGGTTCAAGAATTTACGATTCGGCTAGCTTAGAAGAAATTGACGGAGAAGTCCTCAGCGTCAATCAAATCAACTCAAGGCGCGGTCAAGGATACGGCGTGCATCTGTTGCTCAAAACTGCCGAAGAAACAATTGAGATTCGTCTCGGACCCAAATGGTATCTCGAAGAGCACAATTTTAGCTTTGAACCAGGCGATCGTATAGAAGTTAAAGGTTCTAGAATCACTGTCTCAGGAATTCCAGCCCTCATTGCGGCTGAAGTCAAGAAAGCCGATCGGCTTCTGAGACTACGGGATGCCAATGGTATCCCCATGTGGAGTCGTAGAAAGTGTTTCAGAAGCTAGATTGTTGCCAATGAATTGGCTTCAATACCTAGCTTTAAAGCCTTAGCAAATTTCACTAGGTTGTCTGAATCCAAATGCTTCTATGCGAAGCCATTAAATTAGTGCCTTCTGCTACTACAATTTCCGCACTTCCGGTTACTGGGGTGCTAGGATTCGAACCTAGGAATGGCGGGACCAAAACCCGCTGCCTTACCGCTTGGCTACACCCCAAAGCGTTTACCTATAACATGATAGCAGTTGTTGTTGGGAAAATGTCAAGTATTTTTACATTAATCAACGCAGTTGAAAGTCAACGCGGTTTACCCGTAGGATGAAAACTAAGTAGGTGGGCATCAATAAATATAAAACTGACATGAGGAATTTCTCTTCTGTTCCCTGTTCCCTCTCTCAACCATTTTCTAATTAATTTGACCCACCGACTTAAAAAGTGATTAGTCGCACTTTCGGAAGCGGATTTGGTCACTCGTTACTAGTTACTTGTTACTCCTTACTTCAAACGATAAAGTAAGGATTCAACCAGAAATCATATGACCCCTCTCCCTCTCCCCCTATGACCACAAATCCTAAGAAAAATTGGCAATTCTGGATCGATCGCGGTGGAACATTTACTGATGTTGTTGCTAAACGTCCCGACGGACAGATAGTAATTCACAAACTTCTCTCAGAAAACCCCGAACAATATCAAGATGCAGCGGTGCAGGGAATTAGAGAGGTGATGGGAATTTCTACAGATGCTTCTATTCCTAGCGATCGCGTGGAAGTAGTTAAGATGGGGACCACAGTAGCTACCAATGCGCTATTAGAAAGGAAAGGCGATCGCACCGTCCTAGTCATCACCAAAGGTTTTAAAGATGCCTTACGCATCGGCTATCAAAACCGTCCCGATATCTTTGCTCGCCAGATAATTCTACCTGAGATGCTCTACGATCGCGTTATCGAGGTGGAAGAGCGCTACAATGCACGAGGAGAGAAATTAATCCCTGTTAATAGCCAACAAGTCCGCAAAAACTTACAAGCTGCTTACAATGGAGGAATTCGCAGTTGTGCCATAGTTTTCATGCATGGCTACCGCTACCCCCAACATGAAAGGGAAGTAGCCACCATAGCAGATGAGATTGGATTCCCTCAAATATCAGTATCCCATAAAGTCAGCCCCTTGATGAAATTAGTTAGTCGGGGCGATACCACTGTTGTTGATGCCTATTTATCCCCTATCCTTGGTCGTTATGTAGACCAAGTTGCAGCACAACTAAACGGATATAGCCAAGCATCCCCCGTGCGACTAATGTTCATGCAGTCTAACGGCGGACTAGCAGATGCTCACTTATTTCATGGCAAAGATAGCATTCTTTCCGGTCCTGCGGGGGGAATAGTTGGCGCAGTCAAAACCACTCAGATCGCCGGACTGAAAAAAATTATCAGTTTTGATATGGGGGGGACTTCCACTGATGTTGCTCACTACGCCGGAGAATACGAACGCAGTTTTGAGACAGAAATTGCTGGCGTGCGCTTTCGTACCCCGATGATGTCTATTCACACCGTTGCAGCTGGTGGGGGTTCGATCGCGCAGTTTGACGGTTCTAGATATCGAGTAGGTCCTGAATCTGCTGGCGCCAATCCTGGTCCTGCTGCCTATGGCAAAGGAGGACCGCTTACAGTCACAGATTGTAATGTGATGGTGGGGAAATTGCAACCGGAATTTTTCCCCAAAGTATTTGGTCCTCAAGCTAATTTACCCCTCAATAAACAGATAGTTGTCGAGAAATTTAACCAACTGGCGCGAGAAATTGGCGACGATCGCACTCCCGAACAAGTAGCCTCTGGATTTTTGGCGATCGCCGTGCAAAATATGGCGAATGCGATTAAAGAAATCTCTCTACAAAGAGGTTATGATGTTTCTGAATATACTCTGTGTTGTTTCGGTGCAGCAGGAGGACAACACGCCTGTTTAATTGCCGATGTTTTAGGGATCAAACAGATATTTATTCATCCTTTTGCTGGGGTTTTATCTGCTTATGGAATTGGTTTAGCTGATATCAGAATCCTGCGCGAAAAAGCAGTGGAAGCATATTTGACTCCTGAATTAATCCCTGAATTAGAAAAGCAAATAGCTCAATTAATAGTTGAGTGTCAACAAGAATTACAACGCCGACAAACTCAGGATAGAACAAAGATTGCTCTTCTGCGTAAAGTACATCTTAAATATGAAGGCACAGATGCACCTCTCATTGTCAATTTTGACGATGTTCCTGGGATGAGGCAACAATTTGAACGGATACATAAACAGCGTTACGGGTTTATTGTCGAAGATAAAAAATTAATCGTAGAGGAAGTTTCCGCCGAGTTAATTTGTCCTACCCACACCCCAGAAGAAACGATAATTGAGCGGACAACAGATAATCCGCCGCAGCCAGTGGCAAAGGTGCAAATATACGCTGCCGATTCCTGGCAAGATACACCAGTATTTAAGCGAGAAGATTTGCAGCCAGGAGATCTTATTTCCAGTCCAGCAATAATTATTGAACCGACAGGAACAAATGTAATCGAACCTGGTTGGCAAGCAGAAGTAACAGAAAGAAATCATTTAATTTTAACTAAGATTGAGAACTTCAAAATTCAGAATTCAAAATTCAAAGTTCAAAATTCAAACCTTTGCAAACCAGATCCGGTAATGCTGGAAATCTTTAATAACCTGTTCCGTTCGATCGCCGAACAGATGGGAACAACGCTACAAAACACCAGCTATTCAGTCAATATCAAAGAACGTTTGGACTTCTCTTGTGCCATCTTCGATCACCTGGGTCAATTAGTAGCCAATGCGCCTCACATTCCCGTACATTTAGGATCGATGAGTGAAAGCGTCCGCAGTTTAATTGATGCCAAAGGCGATACGCTCAAACCAGGGGACGTTTATATGTTAAATAATCCCTACAACGGCGGCACCCACCTCCCCGATGTCACAGTTATTACCCCTGTATTTCCATCCCTCTCTCCCCCTCTTCCCACACTCCCCACACCCCCTCTCTTCTACGTCGCCTCCCGGGGACATCATGCAGACATCGGCGGTATAACTCCTGGTTCCATGCCTCCTGATAGTAAAACTGTAGAAGAAGAAGGGGTATTATTCGATAATTTTCAGTTAGTCGATCGAGGACATTTCCGCGAACAAGAACTATTAGACTTGCTGACTAATGCTAAATATCCCGTGCGCAATTCAGTACAAAATATAGCAGATTTACAAGCACAAATTGCTGCTAATGAAAAAGGAGTACAAGAGTTGCATCGCATGGTGGAACACTACGAGTTAGCAACCGTACAGGCATATATGGGACACGTGCAAAATAACGCCGAAGAATGCGTGCGGCGGGTAATTGACGTACTCAGAAATGGTAATTTCACCTGCGAACTAGATGGTGGTGGAAAGATTAATGTTGCTATTACTATTAATCGTAATAATCGCAGTGCCAAGATTGATTTTGCTGGTACATCTCCTCAATTAAATAACAATTTTAACGCCCCAGCAGCAGTAACTAAAGCAGCAGTTTTATATGTATTTCGCACCTTAGTAAATGATAATATTCCCCTTAATTATGGTTGCTTGAAACCTTTAGAAACTATTCTTCCCGAAGGCTGTATGTTAAATCCCCAATATCCAGCGGCGGTAGTAGCAGGAAACGTAGAAACATCGCAAAATATTACCGACTGTCTTTATGGTGCCTTAGGAGTAATGGCAGCCTCCCAGGGGACGATGAATAACTTTACCTTTGGCAACGAAAAATATCAATATTACGAGACAATTTGCGGCGGTTCGGGTGCGGGTGCTAATTTCCACGGTACGGATGCTGTGCATACTCACATGACTAATTCTCGCCTTACCGATCCAGAAGTTTTAGAATGGCGATTTCCGGTCATTTTAGAAAGCTTTAGCATCCGTCCTCATAGTGGTGGCAAAGGACTTTATTGTGGGGGAAATGGAGTTATTCGTCGCCTGCGTTTTTTAGAGTCGATGACTGCCGGCATTTTATCTAGTCGTCGAGTTATTTTTCCCTTTGGTTTAAATGGTGGCGAACCAGGTTTAGTAGGTAGGAATTATGTTGAACGCAGCGATCGAACTGTTAAGGAATTAGGTAGTACTGCTGTTGTGCAAATGCAACCAGGTGATGTGTTTGTAATTGAGACACCTGGAGGGGGTGGGTTTGGTCAAGAATAACTGGTGATTTACAGAATATTGAAGTGTAACAATCTCAAATAGAATTGGTATTATTTATTTTTTAGTCAATAAACATCATGATTGAACTGTACTACTGGTCTACACCAAACGGTCACAAAATCACCATTTTTCTAGAAGAAGCCGGCCTCGACTATCAAATTATTCCCGTTAATATAGGTGCTGGCGACCAATTTAAGCCAGAGTTTCTGCGAATTTCACCCAATAATCGAATCCCAGCAATTATTGATAACCAGCCAGCCGACAACGGGGAGCCAATCTCGGTATTTGAATCAGGAGCCATTTTACTCTATCTAGCAGAGAAGACGGGAAAATTTCTGCCTACTAACCTACGCGATCGCCAAATAGTAATCGAATGGCTTTTTTGGCAAGTTGGCGGTTTGGGGCCAATGGCAGGACAGAATCATCACTTCAGTCAATATGCTCCTGAGAAAATTCCATATGCGCTCAATCGTTATATCTGGGAAACCAATCGACTCTACGGGGTACTCGACCGTCAGCTAGCAGAACGCAACTATCTAGCAGGAGAATATTCCATTGCCGATATGGCTTGCTATCCCTGGATTGTACCTTACGAAATGCAACAGCAAAATCTCGATAACTTTCCTAATCTCAAAAATTGGTTTAGTAGAATTCGTTCCCGAAAAGCGGTAATTCGTGCTTACGAGAAAGGCAAAAAGATTTCTAGTCAACCGACTGTAACCGAAGAAAGTAAGAAAATTCTTTTCGGTCAAACGGCAGCAAATGTTCGTCATTCTGCTAAATCTTAACGCTTGAAAATTTATATTTATTTGTGCCCACCTAATTATAAAAATTAATCTCTCAATAAACGATCGATTTCAGTTTGCATTTTTATGCGTAATAATTGTGCTTGTCGGTAAACAAGCAATCGTCCTTCACGAGGAGAACAATTTTGTTGACTAAGTTTCTCTTCTAAGGAAAGTTGATAGAGGGGTTGAATGTAATATTGCAGGCGACTTCTGTTTGCCCAAACTCCCATCGAGGGAAAGAAAATAAAGGCCAGCATCAACCAAGAAATAGGGAAAAAAGGTAGATTTAATTTGTCAGCCCATTGTTTGATATTTACCGTCCCAGGATGTAGAGATTCATTACCAATGCAAACAACTGGGAGGATAGGAATATTGTAGCGATCGCCCAACTGGATAAAACTAGGATGAAAGGTTTGTAACTGATAGCGCTTTCCCCAGGCTTTTTGTGGTCCGCGCAAACCTTCAGGTGAATAAAGTAAGATTATATTTTGGGCAACTACAGCTTCAAAATCATCTAATTGTGCTCTTACGCCTCCCAAAACCTGGGACCATCCCGGAGGCAACCACCATTTTACCCAGGGATGTTCAAATAAGGGAAGTCCCGCCAGCGATCGCACTTGCCAAGAACGTTGCTGACGCAACAAACAAGCTAACCCCATAAAGTCCCAGGGAAAACTCATCCCTGCGTGGTTCATAGCAATAACCAGCGGACCTTTTTCTGGTAAGTTTTCTATTTGTTGTAGCGAACCACGAAAATGCTGTTTGAGTATGGGTGCAATAACTTCATCTAAAAAGGCTTTTTGGTAGTTATAGTCAAACTTACACTCCTCACCACGAGGCGATCGACAACCCAAACGCAACCAACGCAGCAACAGTGCGAGATAAAATCCACCTGGAATGAGAAATAATAAGTATTCTAAGCTATTCCAACCGTCGGCATCCTCGTGATAGTGTTGCCAGTGACGGTTGAATAAAATCAGCCAGCCTGGAGGGTACCACAGACAAAAGCGATCGAACCAAGTCAATTGATAAGAATTAATGTTAGGCTTCACGAGTCAAGTTATATTGCCTTCTTTGCTCAAAAAAGTCTAAATATGCTGGTTTCTGTGTCGCTATTCTATCTTACCTGTCACGAGAGGTCTAGCTGCGGTGTGGTAGTCCTTGCTGTTAAACAGAAGTTAGGATGTCAAATTAGATAAAATCGATTTGTAACATAATGTATCCTGCCAGCAAGAAAGGTGAGCAGTAGAGCGATAGGAGTATAAGTCAATTGAATTTAACAGCACCTGAGTCAATTACCTTTGAAGAAGCACTAGCTTTTACTCAATCTTTACTGGAGCAAATAGAAGCAGGTAAACTCAACGAAGAGGAGATCCAAGAGGCGATCGCCTCCCTAGTTAAAAGCATGAATGGAGCTAGAGGTTTTTTCGTAACTTATCTGACAGACGATCGTACCCTTGCAGATAATCCCTCAAATGGCGTAATTCAGGCTTTACAATCTTCTCCAGAGATTGTTGGTGAATTATTGGTAAAAAATGTTGCCATGTCAACAGCGATGGCAATAACTCATCGTCGCAATAATGATGAAAAGATGGCAAAAAGTTCAGATAGAGTCAGCCAGCGCACTGCTAATCTTATCAAACAGTTTCAGCTAAATATAGTAGTCGATAAATTACAGCAATTGTGCCAAAGTGCTGCTACTGGACAAGGTAATTATCAAGACTTTTTACAACGCTGGGGTTATGATGAGGAACAACGGCAAGCCATCGAACAAGTTATCTCTCAACTAAATTCGGAGCTAGTTTCGAGGTAAATACTTATAATTGGGCGGAGGACGGGGAGACGCATAGAGTTCATTTTGGCTCTTTGCCCTCGTCTCTAATCTGATGAGAAAAGATTATCTCACTATGTGAATGTTAAATAAATCCTCTTAATTGTTTCTTATTTCAATTACTTGAGTAAAATTTATCAATTACTCAGTTAATCAGACTCCTAAACTAATCAGATTTTGACCGAGGTGAGTGCCAATGAGTCTTAAGGAACGTATCGGAGAAGACATTAAGTCGGCGATGAAAGCCAAAGATAAATTGCGTTTAGAAACTGTGCGCAGTATCAAAAAAGCTTTGCTAGAAAAAGAAGTAGATCTGCGAGCCTCTGGTCAAGAACATCTTACTCAAGAACAAGAAATCGAACTGTTAGCAAAACTAGCTAAACAACGTCGGGAATCAATTGAGCAATATCGGCAAGGTGGAAGGGAAGATTTAGCCGCAAAAGAAACTCAGGAATTGGCAATTCTTGAAACCTATCTACCCAAGCAACTTTCTGATGAGGAAATCAATGCCATGGTCGATGAAATTATTCAATCACTCGCAGCTAGTTCTCCTAAAGATTTGGGTAAAGTTATGGGAGTAGCAATGAAGCAACTTAAGGGTAAAGCAGACGGGAAAAAGGTTCAGTCTTTGGTCAAGAACAAGCTTTCTAGTTAACTTTATCCTTGAATTTGCCTATTTTTAGCAGAATTGCCCTAGACTCGATTAGCTTGACAAAAAATAAATTTATTCATTAAATCTTCACATAATATTAATATAATGTGAAGATAGCGAACTCAAAGGAGTAGTCCAGATAATCATTGACTATCAAAGATGTAAAGATAACAGAAAAAACCATAGTGCAATTGCACTAAATAAGAAACTAAAGTTAAGCAAAACCCTCTGAGTGGATAAAAATATAAGGGGTGAATAAGTAATCTTAATATAAATAGCTGAAAAATTAGTCAGCTCGGCAACCTAAAAATTGATTCGGAGTTAACCATCTGAGCTATCTCGATCGAATACCTCAGATAAAAAACAAATATAAAGAGAAACTGACCGCACTACCATTGTTGATAAACGCGAATATGAATGAATATGTTGAATATACTCAACTACTAATGTTCGTAGGCGATCGCCATTGTGCAATCAAATACAGTAGATGTCTCATAGTATGTATACAGGACCTCTAAGCTTCTATCAGTACTTAGCCTCTTAATGTCCATAGAGCTAAGTAATTATTTTATAGCGAAATCAACTCGATCGATGTAAATAGGTAAAGTTATCGAACAAAACTCATGTGTCTAAATCCAGGGGATATAGTTGGTGAAAACTACGAAATCATCTCTAAACTTACAAAGGGAGGCTTTAGTCAAACCTACACAGCTAGAGATAAAAGTAACCCTGGGAATAACTCCTGTGTTGTAAAGGAAATCAATATTCCTAAATCTCAAAATCCGCAATTGTTGGAGGACGTACAAAAGCGATTTAAAAGAGAAGCTCAAAGTCTAGAACTTCTAGGCAATCATCCTCAAATACCCGAACTATTTACCTATTTTGAAGAAAATGGCAAGTTTTACTTGATCCAGGAATATATAGAAGGTGAAGATCTTAAACAAGAACTATCTAGAGAGAAACAGTTAGATGAAAAGCAGGTCATTGAGCTGTTGAGGGAAATCTTAGAAGTTCTCAAATTCGTTCACGATCGGGGCGTAATTCACCGCGATGTTAAGCCTTCCAATTTAATTCGCCGCAAGCAAGATGGAAAAATTGTCTTGATTGATTTTGGTGCCGTCAAAGAAATTAATAGTTTCTCAGGGAATACTTTAGGAGAAGTCAGTAAGACGAGGATCATTGGTACCGAAAATTATATGCCCCCCGAAACACAAGCGGGAAAACCCAAATTTAGTAGCGATATCTATGCGGTGGGAATAATTGGTATTCAAGCTATCACGGGATTACACCCTAAAAATTTTCCCACAGATCCAAGAACTGGAGAGCTGATTTGGCGTTTTGCTACCCATGACAAACTGATGCTCTCAGTTAATTTGGAGCTAGAAACTCTGATCAATAAGATGGTTCGCTATCACTTCAAAGATCGCTACCAGTCTGTAGATGAAGTGTTAGCAGCTTTGTCCGAGATTACCCCTTCAACATCCACACCTAGATTAGCAACTAGTGTAGCAGCCGATAAAGCTCCCCCCTCATCTCCGACAGGACTTTTTGCCAACAAAGCATTTGGGTTTGGCTTAGGATTAGCAACTAGTATATTTTCTTTCCTAGTTATTGTAGCAATCTCGCTGGCTCCCAAAACTTGTAATTTAGATTTAGGAGACGATTTGAGCTGCGGAGAAGAAATTCTCTCTGACAATAATAAAAATTCACTAGAAAAGCAAGAGGGGGTTAAGGCTTTTGCTAGCGGCGACTACGAAGAGGCGATTACTTGGTTTGAACAAGCGCGACAAAAAGAGCCAAACGATCCAGAGACTTTAATTTATCTTAACAATGCTAAATTAACCACCCAAAGAATTAGGGTTTATACAATAGCAGCGGCAGTTCCCCTAGGAATATCCGAGGAGGGAGGCGATATTGGCAGAGAAATTCTTAGAGGAGTAGCCCAATTTCAACAAGAATTCAATCAGCGTAATCAAGAGCAAGGGTTAGGACTGAGAATTGTGATTGCCCACGACGACAATTCTCTTAATGAATCTAGATATGTTGCTCGAAACATTGCCAATCAATCAGGCATATTAGCAGTAATCGGTCACTATAGCAGTGATAATACACTAGCAACTCTGCCAATTTACGAAAAAAATAATCTGGTATTAATTTCTCCGACTAGCACAGCAGACTTACTGAGCAACGAACATCCCTTCTTCTTTCGTACTGTCCCTAAAAATAGTTTCTATGCCGACGCTTTAGCTGACTATCTGCTCGAGACAACTAAAAATGAAAAAGTGGCAGTCTTTTACACCCCTAACAGTACCTACAGTCAGTCTCTACACGATCGATTTTTTCACGTCTTTTATGAAGTAGGGGGACAGGTAGAAAAACAGTATAACTTGTCTCAGAAAATCTTTGCTGCCGAAACTGCTCTAGAAAAAGCAGGGGAAACAGAAGCTACAGCGCTAGTCTTATTTCCAGATGCCAATGTGGATCCCGAGAATTTAGAGAATACTCTTGAGATAATTAAAGCTAATCAGAATCGCTATTTGATGGTAGGAGGAGATAGCCTCTACATCAGAGATATTTTGGAGGTGGGAGAACTAGCTCAGAATTTGATAGTATCTATTCCTTGGCATCATCTCGATAGTTTTGATACAGAATTTACAACCACCGCTCAACAATTATGGCCAGAACAGGTGAGTTGGCGCACTGCTATGGGTTATGATGCTGCTTTAACCCTAATAATGGCAATAGAAAATGAATCGCCAATAAACTTTATTGAATGGCTGCAATCTTGGCTAGATCCAAGCATTCAACGTATTCGCATCCAAGAGAGCCTAAAAGATGCTAACTTTACAGCTAATGGCGCAACTGGGAAGATTAGCTTTGAACTAAGTGGCGATCGCCAGGAAAGGGTGGCAAATTTGGTCAAAATAGTCCCCGATAGCTGTTCGCTTTACGGCTATTCTTTTGTACCCCTCGAATACTCTACGGCTGAAACTGCGGGGATCGAGTGCGATAAGGAATTGACAAATGACGAGTAACGAATATTGACGCTTTTTTTCGTTATTTTTTGTCTAAGTCCCGGTAGTTAGTTCTTCCTTCCCGTTCCCTGTTCCCTGTCTCAACCATTTTCTAATTAATTTTACCAACCTACTTATAAGTATCAAGCTGTGGACTTTTCTGCCAAAATAACTTGCTGGAGTGAATTTCAACCAATAGCAGCGATCGCCACTACTCCTAGAGGAGCAAAAACTCTACAACCTCTATGTCAAAGTACGGGTGCAACTCTTTGGCTACCAGAAGCTTTCAACGAGATAGAAAATGCTCGAGTTTATACAGGTTCTCTTCAAAGCCAGATTTCCTCTATTTGGCAGGAAAATCGGGCTGTGCTATTCTGTTTAGCTGCTGGGGCAGTTGTGCGCCTGATTGCCCCTTTGCTCAAGGATAAGTCCCGCGATCCTGCTGTATTAGTCTTAGATCGAGAAGGTGGTTTTGTCATTAGTTTGTGTAGCGGTCATCAGGGAGGTGCCGATCGCCTAGCACAATTAATTGCTCAGCTTCTAGGAGCAACGCCAATTTTAACCGGAGCATCTGCTAGTTTAGAATTGCCAGGAATTGACGTTTTAGGTACCCCTTTTGGCTGGCGTCAGGGTGAAGGTGACTGGACTGGGGTAAGTGGGGCGATCGCGCGTGGGCAAAGGGTCCGAGTAATTCAAGAAGTAGGCTCTACTCTTTGGCAAAAACATCTACCATCAGGACATCCTTTTGATTTTAGCTGGTCAGAGGAGCGAGAAACATCCATTTCTCCTCAAGCAAGAATCTGGATTAGTGTTACCAAAAGAAAATTTGCGCCTTCATCGGATACAGCCCAAGTTCAATGGCATCCTCGGGTTTTATGGGTAGGAATTGGTTGCGAAAGAGGCACGTCAAAACAGTTAATAACAACAGCCATTGAGAGAATTTTGCAGCGCTATAATTTGGCATCTGAAGCGATCGCTGGCATAGCTACTATCGATCTCAAAGCGGACGAAGAGGGGATCTTAGAAGTATGTCGCGATCGTCATTTACCCCTGAAAACCTTCTGTGCCAATCTCCTCAGTCGCGTTGAAGTCCCTAACCCGTCAACTGTAGTGGAGGGAGTAGTGGGAACCCCCAGTGTTGCTGAAGCTGCCGCCATTTTAGCCAGTCAAGCTAATCTAATAGTTCCCAAACAAATTATTAAACAAGAAGGCGAACCGGGAGCAGTTACCTTGGCGATCGCTTCAGCAGATAGAGAATATATCGATCGTCAGGGTCGTCTATTACTAGTGGGCATTGGTCCTGGAAGCTTAGAGCAAATAACGCCAGCGGCCAAAACAGCAATTGTAGAAGCTGATGCGGTCATTGGTTATTCCTTATACATAGATTTAATTGCGTCCCTACGCCGTCCCGGACAAATTATCGAATCTCTCCCTCTCACTCGCGAAAGACAACGAGCGCAAAGAGCTATAGAATTAGCTCAGTGGGGTTTAACTGTAGCGGTAGTTTCCTCCGGTGACTGCGGTATCTACGGGATGGGAGGATTAGTTTTAGAGGAACTTCAGCTTCAAGGCTGGAACGGTCGGGATCCGCAAGTAGAAATATTTCCTGGAATCAGTGCCATGCAAGCTGCAGCAGCTAGGGTTGGAGTCCCCTTAATGCACGATTTCTGCGGGATTAGTTTAAGCGACTTGTTGACACCTTGGGAAGTAATCGAAAAGCGACTAGAAGCTGCTGCTATGGGGAATTTCGTCACGGCAATTTATAATCCGCGATCGTCAAAGCGTACCCAACAAATTGCTATTGCTCAGAAGATTTTTTTGCAATACCGCCCTCCCCATACTCCAGTAGCGATCGTTCGTTCTGCCTATCGACAAGAAGAACAAATTACCCTCACAACCCTAGACAAAATGCTAGAAAGCCCTATAGATATGCTTACTACGGTGATAATTGGCAACCGCAGCACTTACAATTATGCCAATTGGATAATTACTCCACGAGGTTATTTAGGGCTGACTGAATAAGTCTAAAACCCTGAATCTGACCAAAAAACTTTTTCAGCAAACCCTATTTAGGCTTGGGAACATATCGTAATAAACGTGAGTTCGACCAAAGCATAAATTATTAGTCTCTCAACGAAACAATGATGGTTTTAGCTTACGAAAGAATAGGAGTTTAAGCCTCTGTCGAACTCACGTTGCTAGAAGGTAAACCTTCTGCCCTCTAGAAAAAACAACTGATATTGGCGAAGCTGCTAAAGCTAACTAACAATATTGTTGCTGATGATTATAATAGCTGTTAGACATATTTTTTAGTAGTTCTAAAACTTGGGTTTTGTCTTGTTCATTTAAATATTCTGAAGTAAAAATAACTCTTTTTAATTTACTAATAAGATGTTTTGTTTTAGGTTGATTTGCAGAAGCATTTGACTTATTAGCCGTATGTTTAACTGTTGCCTTTGGGATATAACTTTGATTTAAATCATCTAAAATATTACTAATAATATTTCCTTGATCGCCTTCCATCTGCTCGGAGACAATTAAGTCAATTACTTCTTTTGACTTTTGTAATAGTTGGGTGAACTCTCGGGGTGCAAAATTACGACTATGAGGGTAGCGTTTTTGTTGTTTTTCCTTAAAATAAACATAGTCACACATAACACCATCTAGAATAGTTTCACTGTTAATCTTCCAATCTTGTAAACAAGCTTCAGTAAATATTGCTCCTTGAAAGTTTGTCGCCATTGCACGACACAAGGATAAATTAGCTCCTAGTAAAGAAGATTCATTTAGATAAGCTCCACCGAGCTTTGCCCCTCTCAGATCGGCTTTTTTCAAGTTAGCCCATCTGAGATCTGCGTTGATTAGAGAAGCTCCACTGAGATTTACCCATCTCAGATTGGCCCCCCTCAGAAAAGACCCATTGAGAAAACTGTTACTCAGGTCTGGTCTGATTGCAGGATGCTTCTGTCTCCATTCATTCCAGGTTTTGATACCTTTCCTGAGCACGACTAAATGTTTCCAATTGGTCATCTTTATCAAGTCACCTTTTTAAAATAAATTTGAAGAATCAGTTAACTTTAACTAATTATATTGTCCGCTAAATTCAAATTTAAGTTATCGGATAAATGACTAAAAAATAGCTAGTTAAATGTCTTAATTCAGACATATATAACTTAAAAACATTGTTAAAATTTAAATTTTAAAAAATATTTTGACTATCTGGGGATGAGCCATCGGTATGAGTACCAACGCACATAGCGAACTGCATCTTCTAAAGACTTAATTGGTAAAGTGGTTAAGAGCAACCAACTCACCGGGGAGACCACTTCATCGGAGGGATTATCTTC
>JBFRWL010000407.1:0-4908 GCA_051439565.1 Prochloraceae cyanobacterium | reverse complement strand
ACGCTTAAAGTATTCCCATGCCCTGTTTAAAGAGCATGCTAAAACTCTCCAAAACTATATCAACCAAACCCAAGAAACCTTAGAAATTGCTTCAGCAGCAGCCTTAGATGCTCATAGCGACAAAATTACCGATGCAGCAAACATTGTAATTAAAAAAGCTGCCTTTACTAAAATCAGTCATGATGCGATCGCATTAACTAAAGCTGCATTCTATATTTTTCTCTCAATTTCTCTTGGAACGGCATTGGGATTGGCAATTCCTCACATCTGGAAAACTCCACCACCAGAATTAGACCCCAAAGGAGCGAGACAACTAACCCTAGAAGAAGCTAAGGCTCTGGAATGGGCAATGAGCGATGTGGGAATCTCTGCCAGAAACAACCCCTCACTCGTCCAATGGGCTGCCAGCACTCAAGGGCAATATGCCAGGGAGTTAATGGGGTGGAATCAAGTTTTACTTACCAAACGGAGTGGAAAGTTTCTCTGCGAACGAGATGCCCAGAAGTTGGGAGTGGTACTGCGTTTGTCAGGTAGGGAAACTAAGACGGGTTTTTGTACCCTTTGGGTGCGCTCTCCTAGTGAACGTAGGTATTTGGAGTGACTTTATAGGGTGTTGGGGGTTGGGTGTCGGGTGTCGGGGAGTGATTTTAATCAATATTGGAAATAATTATGATGAGATCGAGAATAACAAGACTATTAATAACATTTTTATCTAGTACAGCTATAGTTGCAATACCTTTAACGTCAGTAAAAGCTTTTGATTACTGGGATGACAAAACTATCATTGAAGATGTAATTGACGGAGATCGCGTTGAGATCGGACAAGTAAGGTTGCCTGACTGGAATCGCATCGCTTTAGCAGATTTCCCCGCCGTTAACCGAGGTGGAAGCATCGGCGGTGAATTTAATTCCTATGTGGGTTATGACCTATCGCGGGAGTGGTTTGCGGGTGATTCATTGGTCGATATTCTCAAACTAGGTGATGTCGAAGAAGCCTTTGCCCCACAGGAATTTAGTATTGGTGAAATAGCTGCTATTACGGGAGCGGATACCGATGAGATTGCCCTGTCATCATTTGAGTTGTTTAATGACCAATCTTTAGAAGAATTGGTAGAAGCAGTACCGGGATTGGGTCAAAAACGAGTCGGTCAAGTCGAACCGATTGCCAAATTAATTGAAACCCAAGTCGGTTATGAGTACGAAAATACTCAGCTAGAGTCTTTAGTTGAATCAAATTCCATCGCAGGTAATCTCAAACTGGGAGAAGTAGACCTTGCTGAATACAGCATTAAAGATATTCCTGGGTTGGAAGATACGCCATTAAAAGAGTTTGAGCGTTGGGAGAATGCTAATATTAGTGATGTTCCAGAACTATCGAGAGTTGCTCTGGCTCAAATGCCCAATCCCCTGAGTAGTGTAGCAATGCCAGTGATGCGGATCGATGCAGTCTGGAGTGATGCCGAGAGTAACCGACAGCGAACGGTAAGTGGCAGTTACGAAGAGGGATTTAACGTACCCTGTACGGCAGGTTCTCGCTGTCCCTATATTGAATTGGACGATCTTGAAAATTCTGGTAGTAGTTGGAGATTACCTACAGAAGGAGTGCAGTGGATTGAAGGGCGCGATCCCGAAACGGGAAACATTTGTCCTAATGCTCCTTGGGGTGTCAACGGAGGACATGGAGTATTGGGTGTTGTCAACTGTGGGAAAGAGCCGACGGGGAGGCATCCCTTTGGTAAGGCATTTAAGTTTGCTATCTGGGGAACTGACGAAACTACCGACAGTGTAGAGACGGCTATTTTTTTTCGTATTTGCGTCAAGACTTTGTTTGTTGACTTAGGATGCACGCCCTATTTTATAGGTCCCGTTCCTTTTTTTAGCTTCCAGCGCGATAACTGGATTTTTCTCGGAATTTAATTCCCATGTTGTTTTATTCATACATCAATTTTTGGTCAAATGAAATTACCAAGATTATTACTAAAGCCTAATTTAACTTTTTGTCTTCCCCTATTAGCTGCAAGTACGGCGGCTATGTGTGGTGTGCTTCTGGCTCAAGCATCGGTATTGGCAGCAGAATCGAATGTAGCAAATAACTTAAGCTATGAGCAGGTCAGTCAAGAAACGGCGATCGCCAATGGCATAAATGTCTCTGTCAATCCAGGGAGAATTGCCGTGATTGATTTTTCTGCTACTGATGAAGCGATCTCCTATATTGGGTTGGGGGATGCTTCGCGAGTAGTTTACAATACCGACTTTCCCATCCAGTCGGGAACGGCTCAAACTATCTTTTTATTGCCGATTGAAGAATTAGACTTTCCAGGGGCAACCACTACAAGAATAACGAATCTAGTAGCAAAAACTGTTGATGCTAATGGAGTCAGTCGCGTCTACAATTTCCAGATCGAGCATAGTAATAGCGTTGCCAATTTAGGAATCAAGATTACCCCTCAAACTCGTAAAACCATTGCAGATATAGAGCGCCAGACAATAAAAGTTAGTTATGGTCGTGCAGCTAATTTAGATGATGTGGCTCGTGGACTGACTATAGCAATCGAGCGCGGTTTCACCACAGCAGACGATCCAGTAGTAAGTAAGGTCAGGCGTTTTATCGCTTTGGCTAGGAATGGGGAGTTAAGTGTCGTAGAATCGGCTCAAGCTGCCGATATTGATTTGGCAGTAATTTCATCATTAGCAGAAATGGCTCTCGACCAATTTTCTTTTATCAGGCAAGATGGTAATCCTGTTTCTTCACCAGTAACTAAAACAGAAGCAGATTTGAGTTCGCATATTTCAGAAAGTAAGATATTAGAAATACAGCAACAACAAGAGAAAACAAGTGGTTCTTTACAGCGACTTGAGGGAGATAGAGGTAATGAAATTGAGCAGGAATTATCAAATACAGCTATTCCCAAGCAAAACTATGACCGCGATTTAGTTCGGGAAGAATTTGACAATGATAGAGAAAATCTTACTCAAACTGAAAATAAAGATAAACCAACAAAATTAATTTCAGATTCGAGTGAGGAACGAGCGGTTGAGATTGAATCTAATGTAGAAATACAATCTTCTCAAGTTTCAGAAACAGTAGAACCAACAAAACTTATAAATAGAGAAGAAGATTTATCTATTTACCTGACCAAACAACCTCCAAAGCAGTCTTCAGCACCAGATGTCAGCTTTGACCAAGCCTCGAAAGGGCAGGGGTTAGGGGATAGGGTATGGGGTGTAGAAAAAAATAGACCCGAAGGAAACGGATACGAGCTGCGCTCTGAAGCGCACAATTCAAGCAATTGCACTCTTCAAGCAACGCATCTTTCAGAACGGTGTTCTCTACACCCTACCACCTACACCCCACACCCCGCGCGAAGCGCATTCGACGAGCGAATAGACAACGTCCTCAAAGCTCACGATCTTTATTTTGGCTGGCAAAAAATAGTTCAACAGGGAATATTGAATATTGATGAAGAGACTGAAACTAAGGTCAATCGAGCTATTAGTTTGGTCAGAAGGGGCAGTCCCTTAAAGTCAGCATTATTTGAAGCAGATATTGACGTACAGGTTGCTTCTTTTCTTCTAGCTATTAGCCAGGGAGATAGCGAAGCACTATCCTCGCTGTTGAAGAATGTATCGAGAGTAGGGGAATAATGCAATTCATATCAAACAGTAAAACTCCCCTTTATCCGCCAGAGATAATCCATGAGGTACGACAATTCGATTTAGAAGAAGTAGCACAATGGTTGGGAATGGAACGCGATGGTCACGATAAGAAGAAGTGGCGTATTAGTGGCTGTACAATTTCAATCGATTCTAGTCGCGGAGTTTTCTTCGATCATCTGGCACAGACTGGGGGTGCAGGTGCAATCAGTTTGGTGACTCACGTTCTTGGGTGCGATTTTGTTACTGCAATGGATTTTTTATGGGGTAAACCGATAGATTTATCTCATAGAAAACCTAACAAAATTATTCCAGCTAAGGTCAAAGAACCAGAAAAACCACCCAGGTGCAATCGGCGCGATCCTGGCAAATGGAAAAATATAAGAGAATATCTAATCGACCGTCGGGGACTGCCCTATTTTCTGGTCGATACCCTCCACCAGCAAGGAAAGATCGATGCAGACATCCGCAGTAATGTGATGTTTTTCCGATATTCGATAACCGAAGATTTTCAAATGGGTGAAGCGGTAGGGGCTAGTTTGAGGGGTATATCTGGCAATCTCAAATTACTTACCCCAGGAACTAAGAGGAATGAAGGGTGGTTTTTCTTTGGTATTGGGGAAGGTTTTGTCCACAAGATATTTTTGGCTGAATCTCCTATTGATGCGATTTCACTAGCAGCTTTGAGGGGAGATTCAATCTACGGTAGAACGATTTATATTTCTGTTGACGGTGCGGGGAGTATTCCTCTCTCTATATTGACCGATGCTGCTGAGGAAGGAACGACAATTATTTTGGCTTTAGATGGAGATCGTCCTGGAGAAGAAATGTCCTGGCGAATTGCTAAACTGCTGCCAAGTATTTTGAGATTGCGACCATTATTAGGAAAAGATTGGAACGAGCAATTATTGGGTAACAGATGCTATGTTCCAGCCAAAGAAGACTGGTTGATGTTTGCCAAGGCATTACCCGCATTTCTCACAAATTGAGTTGAAAGCCTAATTTTATCCTTGAAAGTTGAGGGTTTTTCTTAATAATATAAATTTGAAATATCTGCCATAAATCATTCCGCTAAATTAGTCGATAATTCGCCAAAAAATTTCCAAAAATTAGTCGATAATCAAAATCATTCATGACAAAATAGATGGCAATTTATTAACAGCAATTTAAGAAACTATTTAATTATTTTTGAGATAATTAAAATTATCCAGAATCGGTCAGAGCTTGAATCCGTTTATAGGCGATCGCTAAGAT
>JBFRWL010000406.1:0-3933 GCA_051439565.1 Prochloraceae cyanobacterium | reverse complement strand
CAACCATTTGCTAGGGTTAAAACTTTTCCTTCTGGAGTATCGGTTTGTTCAACTACTTCTTCTTCTAGGTCTTTTTTAGCAACGTAGACCGATAGATGTCCCAAATTATTTTTATGTAACATTACTTTCATGAATTTTTACTCCTACTCTGAATAAATCAATGATTTTTCTTGGTCTTCTTGACTAGGATTGTAGAATCAAAGGCATCGAGCTAACTGTTAAGTACTAACCGCCTCTAATTCTTTTTTGCGACAGCCAATTATATAGCCCCTCTCGATAATATGTACGGCATAGATATAGGAAGTTTGTAGATAAGTTCCAATGCCGACAACGTATCCTTCTTCCCCTTTTTTAGCCAGGGTTTCTCCGATATCTTTACCGGGGAAAGTTCCATCATTGCGAATCAACTTTCGCAATTTAACTTTCTGTTCAAGTTCAAAGACTGGCGGTAAATCTAGTTCTAGTTCATCCAATTGCATTGGCAACGATCTCCTGTGGAACTAAGTTAAGCAATTCTTCAATAGTGAGGCTTCTTTTTACCTGTACCGATAAATTTCGGACAGCACTTAGAAGCGATCGCGTTTCTTTTCTGGTGAGGTTAATCCCTCTTTCCTGAAGGAGATTGGCAATGAGATGGCTACCAGAATGTTTGCCTACGACTAACTTTCTTTCCCAACCTACTTCTTCTGGGGTAAAAGCTTCATAGGTAGAAGAATTTTGTAAAATACCATGGGCGTGAATGCCCGATTCATGGGTAAAGGCATTTTCCCCGACAATTGCCTTCCAGGGAGGTAGGGCACAGCCAGAGGCATTGACTACAAACTCCGATAATTCGCGAAATCTACGGGTTTCGATGCCGATATCGATGCCGTAAATCCGCTTGAGAGCCATTACCACTTCTTCTAAGGCTGCATTACCTGCTCTTTCCCCCAAACCATTGACTGTAGTATTGACCGACAATGCTCCTGCTTGTACCCCAGCTAAGGCGTTGGCTGTTGCCATGCCAAAATCATTATGGGTGTGCATCTCCAGGGGAATCGATAACTGAGAGACGAGTTGGCTGACTCTTTTATATGTAGTCAAGGGGTCGAGAATACCGACGGTGTCGCAGAAGCGAAAACGGGAAGCACCAAAATCCTGGGCAGCTAGGGCGACATCAAGTAAAAAGGCTTGATCGGCACGGGAAGAATCTTCTCCACCAATGGCTACATATAAACCATGATCGAGGGCAAAATTAATACTATCCCGCAGGCGATCGAAGACTAACTGACAATTGCCTTGAAACTTAACCCCAATTTGAATTTCAGAAACAGGCACAGATATATGTACTCTAGTCAAACCACAAGCTAGAGAAGCCTCAAGATCGGAGCGCAAGGCACGATTCCAGCCTGTAATTTGAGTACGAAGCTTGAGACGAGCAATAGCGGCGATCGCTTCTGCTTCCGAACCACCCATTGCGGGAATACCTACTTCCAACTCATGTACGCCAATGGCATCCATTAAGGCAGCGAAAGCAACTTTTTCTTCAACGGTAAAGGCAACTCCCGCCGCTTGTTCACCATCCCGCAAGGTAGTATCGTTAATTTGAATTTGACTCATAGCACTACACCGTGTTGCAGTTATCAGTTCTCAGTGACCAGTTATCAGTTAATAACCAGCCACTATTACTGTTGCTCTAGGCAGACTTAACAAATGCCAAAGTGAGACTATCTTCGGCAAGGAAGTGATCGAGGTGGAAAGCTCTTTCTTCAGTAGCTAAGAGGATTTGCTCGTATAAATAACGAGTGGCGCGATCGCCAACACTTTCAGCTTGGGCTGCTTGACGACGAATTAAGTCAATAATTGCCTGTTCTGCTGCTAAATCGTTGACAATCATTTGACGAGCATTAAAAATGCCATCTTCTTCTGGAGTAAAGCAGCATAATTCCGCTAACTTAGCAAAGCTAGCTACAGGAATGCCACCTAAACCGTTGAGACGTTCCCCAAGTTCGTGGACATGACCGGCAACTGCATCATAACTTTCTTGAAAATATTGATGGAGAGAATAAAATTCTGAACCGTTCACCACAAAATGATGTTTTTGGTATTGAAGGTAAAGAGCCTGAAAACTAGCTAGGGCAAGATTTAAGCCTTCGCAAACAGGAATCACTACCTCTTTTCCCAAACCAATGGGGTTGTTACCAACTTGACCGAAAGACTGAACTAATGTTTGTGTCATGATTTTTCTTGTAGTAAGTGTCGATGTAACGATGAATCGGGACGATCCGCGATCGTTTCAATAACAGAGGGCAAAAAAATTATTTTTTCTTCCCTACTCTGTTATGTCTTCCCTCCCGTGCCGGGATCGTCTGATGAAATGCGTCCATCTCTGAATCCGAGCAGGTTTCCCAACACCGCTCTAACCAATCAACTAATTCTTGGCGAGGAGCAACAAATTGTTGGACAGTACTGCGAACTAAAATTGCATGAATGCAGTTTTCCACCCCGCTCCATAGCGAACCATCATCGGGACACCAACAGGGAATTTCTAGTTCTTGGAGACGACGATAGACGCACCAGCGAGTGCCGGGAGGAATTTTTGCTACCTGAGTGATGATGGCATCAGGATAGAATGAAGATGGTCTAAACATAATTCTGAGGCTGAGGTTGCGCTAAATTCTGTATCTGTTGTTCCAATTGCTCGATCCGGTCGAGTAAAGAACGAATTACTTTGGCTTCTATATCGGGTAATTTGCCATGTTCGAGAGGGCAGCCATGACCAGTACGAGAAATAATCCGACCAGGAACTCCTACCACCGTGCAATCATCGGCTATGTCTCGCAACACCACTGAACTTGCGCCAATGCGGACGTGACTGCCAATACGGATATTGCCTAAAACTTTTGCTCCAGCCCCCACTACAACATGGTTACCCAAAGTTGGATGCCGCTTGCCACTTTCTTTCCCCGTTCCCCCCAAAGTGACATTTTGATAGATCAGGCAGTAGTCTCCCACAATGGCAGTTTCGCCGATAACGACTCCCATACCATGGTCAATAAATACTCCCCGTCCGATCGTCGCACCAGGATGGATCTCGATGCCCGTGAAAAATCTGGCTAGATGGGAAAGAAAACGCGGCAAAAAAGGGATTTGCTGACGAAGCAGCCAGTGGGCAAGGCGATGTAGGGCAAGGGCGTGTAAACCAGGATAGCAGCACAATACTTCTAACCAGTTACGCGCAGCAGGGTCGCGCTCAAAAATGATTTGAAAATCCGCTTGCAGTAAGTTTAACCAAGAAAAGAAAGTAGCTGCTTTGGGCTTCTTTTCTTTGCTCCACTCTCGGTTTCTTGTAAAAGTAAAAGGCTGCACCATGGTTTGGGGAAGGGGCAATCATACAAAGCTGATGTCACTGTTTATATCAGTTGCCCTGTATGGTGGTGCGGACAGGAAGGAAGATTATGTTGATTAAATTTATTAAGGCTGCACTCAGTCGAGCGCGATCTTTACAGATAGGGAAACAATCGAGTTAACAAAAATTTTTTGAGGTAGGGGGTCGGGTATTTTAAAAGTAGGGTTTGAGTATTTGCGGGCAAAGGGACTTTTATTTCGGTACTCAACCTCAAACTCTAGATAGATAAGGAAAAAAGAGCAGTTATTCAAAGACTCGATCGCGACGGAGCGTGTACTCAATTATTAAGAGACAATCAATCAGTCAAAATCTAGATACAGCAAGCTTTTTAGCTCTTTCAGCCCTTTTAATTTAGAGCAAATATCTGATTATCAGATCGCCTCAAAAAAAAATGTTAATTTAGATACGGATTCGTCATTATTCAATTCCGCGAGAAAAAAATTGAATTCCGTGACTTCCGTGACAGCACTGGAGAAGCTCTTTTTGTCTTCTTACTCCAGTTTTTTATTTCCATTAACTGAACCTTCTGCCTCCTGCCCTTTAAC
>JBFRWL010000405.1:0-22495 GCA_051439565.1 Prochloraceae cyanobacterium | reverse complement strand
AGTGGGAGCAATCTGCTGGAAAAAATCGCCCCGATCGCTATTAATTTCTACAGTTAATAAACTAGAAAGCTTTTGCCCGTCTTCAACTGTTTCATTTTCCCTTAATCCCTCTGTATTTTCGGTCTCTATGAGACTATTTAAAAGAACGATATATTCATCTTTGAAACCCAGACTTTGTATTAATTGAGGTAGTGAAATTTTAGGCAAAAAGGCTTTATTGTTAAGCAGTAGATTGTTGAAACTATTTGTCATTCTTTATCTCAACCATTACCATTTAAAAAGTCAATATAACTTTTTAGCTTGTCAAAGCTATTAAAGTAGAAATTAAGTTTTTTATTTTTTGATTCTCAGTTGCATCTAAACACTGCAACTTATTTGAATTTGCATAAAGTACTGTATATTGACTAAGACCGCAAAACCGACAGATACTTCAGGTATTTAGCTGCTTTTAAAGCTTGAAACATACTTAACAAAATACTTAATTACCTCAGTCAATATTTGTATAAACTAACATGGTTGGAAATAGAAATATAATATTAATACTCTATCTTTATCACAAATTAATCTGGGTTAAACTTTTATTAAAGTAGAGGAAAAGAGCGGTCAAATTAGCTAATAAGAGCCTGTTTACAGGGTGTTAAAATAAATATCGTTTATGCCATGCAGCCAGTTACCAGGACGATATGCTGCTACTTCCCAAGGATCGTAGAGGTATTCTCTACTATTTTTCTGGCTAACAGGTTGCAGGAAAGGAATATCTTCTTCTTCAGAGGTTGTTGCTTCTGGTCGCCCTACGATTTTAGAGGAATGGGAGGAGTTTGAGTGTTTTTGGGACAATTTTGGCTCGGCATTATAGTTGGATAGTGCTGTTGTTTCTGATGAAACTGAATAGGTTGTTTCATCTGAGGAAACTGGCTTTGCGGTTTCCCCGATCGCGACAATTTCCCCATCAAAAAATTTGGCGATAATTTCGACGGCTCTGTTAACCTCATCCTGAGCATAATTAGTTGTAGTACTGCCAAGATCCTCTTGTAAACTTGGTTCGGCTGCTGAAGGAGAAACCGCAGCCTCAGAGGTTGCTTGTGACTCAGACAGTCCGATCTTTGCTGGATTGTCTTTGGTCTGAGAAATTTGACGAGGTCGATCGAGTATATCCGACCTAGATTTAGAAATTGGCGTTTCCGACTCAGTAGAGACACTCTGAGAAATGCTTTCTACTTGCTTGAGTGAGTTTGTCGATCGCTGCGAGTTAAAGGGTAGGGAAGCTTGTGGTTGTTTTTCTGAAGAGGGGTCATCGCCAATTACTACCTGCAATCTAACTTTAACTCGCTCTCCTAATACGGCTGCAAAAGCAGTTTCGATGTTGCTGATTTTATCCTGAGCAAGTTTAAGTAAAGGTTTAGTTTTGACCCCAACCAAGGCAGAGAAACCCTCAAAGCTGATTAAATAACAATGCTGGCGTACTAGTGCTTGAGTTGCAGGAGGCTGAAGGTGCTTGAGTACTTGTTGCCAAATTTGTTCGCCAGAAACTTGTTGTTGAGTAGGAACTGGTAAAGAAATAGATTCTCTGGGTTCTGAGGTAGGAGAGTGAGGGACACAATTAGATTCGGTTGGTTGAGACTGCTGCTGTGGTTGTAATTGCTGAGGCTGGGATTGAGAATTATCTTGGACGATTTGAGCAGGGGAATTTTTTCGCTCGAGACTAGGAGGAGATTGCTGATTGGGTGAAGTTATTGAAGAGGAAGCCAAAGACGGGGAAATCTCTCTGCTAACTTTACTCTGAGTAGGAGCAATATCGTTCTTCTCAGTAGAACAAGCTGAGGGTAACAATCCTAACAAAGTGACTTCTAACCACAGACGAGGCTGAGTAGTGTTTCTAATTTGAACTTCGCTATCTTTGAGCTGTTTTTGTCCCTGTAAAATTCTCTCAAGTTTCCATTCTTTGGCTTCTGCACGCAATTCTTTCCAGGTGGGGGAAGTAACTGCTACTAGATCGGAACGATCAGGGGCCGTTTTAGCGATCGCCAGATTAAGATAAAAATTAGCTAAATTTTGCAGCACAATTAGAGGTTCTCGACCTCGATTCATTAGGTGGCGACATTGCTGGATTACTTTTTCGGGTTCGTTAGCAGCGATCGCCCTCAGTAAGGCTAGCAAATCTCGCTCTGGAACTGCTCCCACTAAATCCCAAACTCTCTCAACAGTTACTTTTCCAGACAACAAACTTAACTGATCCAAAAGACTTTGAGCATCTCTGAGACCTCCATTGGCAATCTGAGCCACAATAGCGATCGCCTCATCACTAATGTCAATCTTTTCTTGCTCGGCAATATTTTTCAAGTGAGAAACCATTGACTCTAAAGGAATCCGGCGAAAATCAAAGCGCTGAGTGCGGGAGATAATTGTCGGTAAAACCCGTTGAGGATCGGTGGTAGCAAGGACAAAAATGACTCGTTCTGGCGGTTCTTCTAAAGTTTTGAGCAAAGCATTAAAAGCCGCTACAGAGAGCATATGACACTCGTCAATAACATAGACCTTGTAGCGACACTGAACGGGAGCAAATTGAGCGCGTTCGATAATTTCTCTGATGTTATCGACTCCTGTATTGCTTGCTGCGTCAATTTCAATTACGTCTAAAGCCGAACCATTAGCGATCGCTCTGCAAACCTCACACTCTCCACAAGGATTGGCAGTCGGCTTCTGGCTGTGGAGACAATTGAGGGATTTTGCCAAAATACGTGCAGAGGAGGTCTTACCAGTACCTCTTGGACCAGCAAACAAATATGCAGGAGCAATGCGTTGAGTAATGATAGCATTAGTCAAGGTAGTGGCGATTGCTTCTTGACCCACTAGAGCAGCAAAAGTCTGAGGGCGGTATTTGTGGTGCAGGGGTTGGTAGGACATAGTAGATGCGAGAATTTAATTTCTCCATCATGATTCTCACTCATGGTACTGCGACCATAACCAAGTTCGATCGCAGGGGAATGTGAAGGATAAATTATCTGGTTTAAGTTCGCTCTCTCAGAGTAAAAGATTTTTTCTCTGGTTGCATACTGCAAAAATAATCTGGCAGCAAAATGTCATTTGATTCTACAATTTCTTGTTTTTATACTGATGGAGCCTGTAGTGGCAACCCTGGTCCTGGCGGTTGGGGTGTAGTGGTTTATTTCACCGATGGCTCAGTTACAGAAATGGGCGCTCGTGAAGAACAAACCACCAATAATCGCATGGAAATGACAGCAGCGATCGCTGCTCTAAAAGTTTTAGCTGTTTCTGGACAAACTGAGCCGGTTTCCCTTTATACTGATAGCGAATACGTGAAAAAAGGCATCACCCAATGGATTCGCGGTTGGAAAAAGAAAAATTGGCGAACCTCTCAGGGAAAAGCAGTTCTCAATCAAGATTTATGGCAAATTCTCGACCAGTTAAATTCTAATTTAGTTGAATGGCAATATGTGCGAGGTCATAGTGGTAACGAGGGTAACGAGCGTTGCGACGCGATCGCCAGAGGCTTTGCCTGTGGTAATCCTCCAACTCTCAAACAAGTTTCTGCCTCAGTTAGTTCAACAATGGTCGCACAAATAAGTAATATGGCAGTAACAGAATTATCAGATTTACCAACTGATACAAGAGTAATTTATAAACAGGCACAATCCAAGACTGTGAATTCTAATAAAAACATGATTGAATCATCTGCTAGTGCTGTTGAAGAAGTACAACTACCTCGTGAGGTAAGAGTTACCCAGTTAAAAAACTTGATCGATACCTTACGCATCGCCGATGAAATAGCTAGCCAGCGCTACTTAATTAGTAGCTCCGAACTAGCTGACTTGATGGATATCAATGCCAGTGCTGTTACCAGTAGAGGAGATCACTGGTCTTGGCGTAACTGGGTTGTGTCAAGGGTAAGACGTGAGGGCAATCAAATTCTTTGGCAACTAGAACGGGTAGATTAACAGTTCTGTTATTTGTTGTTTGTGTTGTTTTTTTGGTTAAACTAACTTTTAGCAATAACAAACAACAACCCGTTTGCGTCTCCGTCTCACAAAGTTAAAATTTTATTTAGTTAAGAGAATTTAGGGAAATTAAAACTTTACACTCATCTATAGCAGTTCTCAAATGAATGAGTACAGGATTTGTTGTGTTTAGCGATTGGGGACTGGGAAACAGGCAATAGAACTAACATCGTTCCTTTCCCCTGTCGTGTTAGATGTTACCTCTAACCATTCCCTTTGCATTTACAGGTACTCCGCTCAAATTGAGAAGCGCTATAGATAGCGATTAAATAATTTCAATCAACAAAATTCATGGCTTATTCATGGTTTAAGGCATTTCATTTGATTGGCATTGTAGTTTGGTTTGCGGGATTATTTTATCTAGTGCGCCTGTTTGTCTATCACGCAGAAGCTTCAGAACAGCCAGAACCAGCCCAAACCATTCTCAAAAATCAATATCAGCTCATGGAAAAACGCCTCTACAACATTATTACCACTCCAGGTATGGTGGTGACAGTGGCGATGGCGATCGGTTTGATTTATACTGAGCCTGGTATTTTAAAATCTGGTTGGTTGCACTTAAAACTAGGGTTAGTTGCTGTCTTAATTGGATATCATTTCTACTGTGGGCGGATAATGAAAAAGTTAGCCCAAGATGAATGCAAGTGGACCGGTCAACAATTCAGAGCCTTAAATGAAGCCCCAACAGTCCTGTTAGTAGCAATTGTCTTGCTAGCTGTCTTTAAAAATAATCTCCCCCTCGACCTTACCACCTGGCTAATTGTTGGTCTAGTTGTGGTAATGGCAGCATCAATTCAACTTTATGCAAAGAAACGCAGAAAAGACAAAGAAAAGCTCGAGCAAATGAACCAGGAGCCAACAATGGCTTCAAGCTCTGCTAAATAAATCTTGATGGATAGACTCGTGGGGTACAGTCTAACACCCTGAGTTTTGTTAATGGTTGATTTTTAATTGCTGTTTGTTATTGCCCCCCTTGCCTCCCGACCCCCATTTGTAGGAATCATCGGCTAATACCGACAAAACCTACAAATTACAAAATTGCTTATCTAAGATACTTACTTGCCATCTGCATTGCGTCAGCAATGTCTACATCCCCATCCCCATCAGCATCTAAGAAACTATTGAGTACTGAATTAGTACCTAGAGGGTTCTGAGAATTAGCGCCAGTTTTCAGGAAATTAAGTATCAAAGGTACTAAGCTAGGCAGCATACCTTGTACTACTTGAGAAGTAATACCAGTTTTACTGGTAATTTCTTGAGTCATATCCTGAAGCTGATTAGAACTAAAAAGCATTGGCAAAACTTGAGCATTTGGCTGAGTACCGCCAAATTGATTAATAATTTGCTGTACCTGTTGTTCTCCTTGATTAGTACGTTTTTCTTGCAAAGCAGAGCGAGTAAAATTACCAACAATTGACATTGCCGACTGCATCACTGCTGGATTAGTTTGATAGCTATTGCTCAGCTGTTGTACAGTGCCGACAATACCAGCTAACTGATTAGAACTTGCTTCTTGTTCTGGGTTATTGACAGCGTTGATAATTTGATTGAACAAGCCCATATTCTTATTGCTCCTTAACTATCAGCTTAGTATCCATAATAAGTTTTTATTGAATAAAAATTCTAATATTTTATATATTTATAGTTAAACTAAGCTTTGTTTGTAGAGTCGGCAAGTCAACCAATGCCCTTTCTAAGCTAAGATAAAGTTACACCATAAAAAATAAAGACATAAATACAGAGTAAGAGTCTACTTCCAGTGTTGGATTAAGAAACAAGGGACTTGAGTTTATAGTAATTAAGAATATAGGCTGCTTAACAACACAATGAAGATATTATTAGTTGAAGACGAGCAGGACAATGCTCAATTGCTTCAGGAGCTTCTTACCGAGAATCATTATGCTGTTGACGTTGCCTACGACGGTCAAACAGGTCTGGATCTAGTAGGGTCTTTTAACTATGACTTACTTTTGGTAGATGTGATGCTACCTCTGATGGATGGAATCAGTCTCTGTCGTCAGGTACGAAAAAGTGGCTATGAGATGCCAATACTTCTTTTGACTGCTCTAGATACCACCGATTTTCGAGTTAAAGGTCTAGATGCAGGAGCAGACGATTATGTTGTTAAACCCTATAATCTACAAGAATTATTAGCGCGTATTCGCGCTTTGTTGCGTCGAGGACAATGCGGCTCTTCTCCTGTGCTAGAGTGGGGAGGCTTGTGCTTAGATCCTAGTACTTGTGAAGCCAGCTATCAAGCTCGACCTTTGCCACTTACTCCTAAGGAGTACAGTCTACTAGAACTTTTCCTGCGACGTGGCTATCAGGTATTGACTCACAGCATAATCATAGAAAATCTTTGGGTGTTGGATGACCCTCCCCAAGAAAGTTCCCTTAAGGCATATGTCAAACGTCTAAGGCAAAAATTGCAACAAGTGGGAGCACCTAAGGATTTGATTGAAACAGTATATGGTTTAGGTTATCGTCTCAATAAAAAGTGGGAGAATGTCTCTCACACTTGTTCAAAATAGTTTGCTAGCCAGAAAATTTTGATGTGAAGTCGGTGACAACTCCAGTCACTAAAGATAAATAGTTTAGTTTATGTCCGATCGCGCTTTGGAAAGAGTCATTGAACGTCTAACTATCACTCTCAAAAAGGATAGTTTAGTTGAAACAACCATTGAGCAGTTAAGAAGAAAACTGCTAGTAGATCGGGTAGTTTTGTATTATTTTTATTGCCAGTGGAAAGGGCAAGTGACCCGCGAGTCTTTGAGTTCTCCACAGTTTTCTATTCTGGGCTCAACCGGACCTGATGAATGTTTTAATGGCGAATATGCCGCTATGTATCAAGCCGGACGAGTAAGAGCAATTCGAGACATTGAGTTAGAACCGATCGCCGAATGCCATAGAGATTTTCTCCGCCATCTTCAGGTTAGAGCTAATTTAGTCGTTCCTATTCTCAATCAGAGAAGATTGTGGGGTTTGCTTGTTGCTCATCAATGCCAAGGTAGTCGTGTTTGGTCGCCCTCAGATATTGAGGCGATGCAAAAAGGGGCGCAAAATCTAGCAATGGCCCCTTCAATTCAAAATAGCTAAGCAGTATTCCCTTTCATTGACATCTCTGCTTTGTCTTCAGGTGACGAGAGTGTATGGAGAAGAAAAAAATGGAACTCAAATTAGTCCCCCTAGAAACCCCTGAGGGTTGCAATCTTATCCTCGGTCACAGTCATTTTATTAAAACTGTTGAGGACTTACACGAAATAATGGTAGGTACCTCTGCACAAGTTAAATTTGGTCTGGCATTCTGCGAAGCATCGGGACCATGCTTAATTAGAGGATCGGGGAATGATAGCGCTTTGCAAAAAGTAGCGATCGAAAATGCGGAAGCGATCGCCGCCGGACACAGTTTTGTAATCCTGCTCCAAGATGCCTATCCGATCAATTTTCTCAATGCCATCAAACAATGTCAGGAAGTTTGCACCATCTACTGCGCTACTGCCAATCCCGTAGAAGTAATTATCGCCCAAACCGAACAAGGAAGAGGAATTCTTGGCGTTGTCGATGGTTTCTCCCCCAAAGGCGTAGAAACTCCTGAAGATGTAAAAGCGCGTCAAGAACTTCTGCGTACAATTGGATACAAGCTGTAAAAATTAAAAACAGCAACAATACGACTAAACCCCAACAAAATGCCTACCTACACCGGAATTTCTAGCGAAGCCTTCAGACATCCACTCGATCGTCAAGCCGAAGAAACTTTACGCAGCGTTCCTGGCTTCGATCTTCTTGCCCGTAGCTTTATAGAATATCTTTACGAACGCCCTCAGCAAATTTATTTGTTGGGTAATAACATTAAAGCGGGTCCGCGCCAATATTCCAGTCTCTACGGCATATTTCGCGAATGCAGCCGCGATTTAGATATTTATCCAGAACCAGCTTTATATGTCAATCAAAACCCCCAGGTTAATAGTTACGCACTGGGACACGAAAAACCCTATATTGTTGTCAACACTGGCTTATTAGATTTACTCAGCGAAGCAGAAATTCGGACAGTATTAGCTCACGAACTAGGGCATATCAAATGCGATCATACCATCCTCATTCAGATGGCAATCTGGGTCACGGGTGCTGCTTCTCTGTTAGGCGAACTTACTTTAGGATTGGGAAATCTCATCAGTACTGGTTTGATTTTTGCCTTTTTTGAGTGGCGGCGCAAAGCGGAATTATCTGCCGATCGCGCCGCTATGTTAGTAATGGATGATCTTAATCCAATTATGCAAACAATGATGAAACTTGCTGGCGGTAGTAGCAAGTATCTTCACGAATGCAGTATCGATGAGTTTATCCGTCAATCTCAGGACTATCGGGAACTCGATCGAGATAGCTTAAATCAACTCTATAAATTCTTAATTTATAATGGCGGGACCGGGACTTTTTTGAGTCATCCTTTTCCCGTCGAACGCCCACACTATCTTCGTGAGTGGTCTGATTCCGAAGAATATCGCCGCATCAAGAGTGGAAATTACCAACGGGTAGGACAAGAGGGAGCAGTTGAAGTTGATTCTTCTGAGGAAAGTCAAGGTGAGGTAGAAGAATTACAGCGTCAAATTGAAGATTTACAAGAGGAAATTAACCGCATCAAATCTCAGAGAAAATCTAGTTAATCAACAAAGGGTGAAGATACCAAAGGCTACTGCAATGCGGTCATGCTCTGAAGCAGGAGGGAAATGAACCCCTCCTGATCAAAAGCCAAGTTTATCTAGGTTCAGTAGGGCATCGAACCCTCGATTCCTTTACTAGCCAGAAGGCAAACCTTCTACCCTCTGACTTTCGCGATCAAGAAATCTCTACTTTTTAGTTAATGCGGATGGCGAGACTCGAACTCGCAAGGCAATAGCCACACGCACCTCAAGCGTGCGCGTATACCAATTCCGCCACACCCGCATTTTAACATGGAGTTATTTATTTACTCCTCTCATGGTAATTTAACATATTTACTCTCTTAAGATCCTAGATTTTTAACAAATTACCCAAAGATATTTTCCAAGTTGGTAGCTCAGAGATAGGCGCAGGTAACATCTCACCTCGAAAATCGAGTAATTGAACCAGAACTAGATAGGCAACTGCAAGCAAGATAGAAATTGCTCCCGTGATAATCGCAATAATTTTTCCCTGGGTCATTAATTTTCTTCCTTCATATAACTTAATATTTTTATATAATATAAAGTAATGAACCCCGGTCTCGATCGCACAGAGCCGGGATTAAATTTAATATATTCTGGATGAGGTTGCTCCAAGTGAGACCTTCCCGAAGAAAAATACAGGAAAATCTAACTAGAGCAACTAATCAAGCTGAACTGTAACTTTTGTGTGGAACTACCAGCCTTTTTCAGCCTGGTCCTCGACGTAGGTAGCAACATCCTCAATCTGAGCACCGCTTAAACGACCTCCGAAGGCTGGCATAGCACCTTTACCGTTAGTTACCTGATAGGTAATTGCTGCTATAGGGTCATCGTTATAACCGGCAAGATACTGCCCTAGAGCATCTTTCTTCAAGGTTTTTGGAGCCATGACCACATTGTTACCGCCAGCGTGACAAGCAGCACAGTTAGCGGCAAAAACCTGTGCTCCTTTAGCTGCATCTCCAGCCAACGCAGGACTAGCAAAGGTAAAAGTGGTGACAGCCAGAAGCGTCAGGATAGCTACAAGTACTTTTTTCAATGGTATTCTCCTCTCATTTTGGTAACTAGACCAACCAACATTGATAACAAAATTTGGTCTGCCAATCAAACGACAAGCTGTCAAAATTTATTTTTTAATTAAACGACAAGTCGTCAAACTTTTGTAGTAATATTATTTTGAGGCGAAAAAATTGACCAATTTTGCCTCTGTGGTCGCGAGCACAGAATAAAAACATCGATCGCTCTTCTCTCGGAAGTGATGTCTTTCATCCTGCTTCCCTGAAGGCACCTTCAGTCACAAAGTATTCAGACGTAAAATTTTCAAGGAAATTGGCAGCAAAAATGTTAAAGAAGTTAGGTTTAGTACTCTCTACCATCTTGTTAGCTATTGCTAGCTTTGCTCTAGCAGCAACTCCCGCAGCCGCTGCAACCTATGAAGTGAATATGGGAGCCGATAATGGCTTACTACAATTTGAGCCTCAGAGTCTCACCGTTAAACCAGGGGACACTGTTAAGTGGGTTAATCATAAATCAGGCCCTCACAATGTAGTTTTTGACGCTGGCGACGTAAAAGGACTGTCTCACGACCAGTTAGCTTTTAGCCCCGGCGAGTCTTGGGAAGTGACTATTCCTGAAGGTACCCCTACTGGTGAATATAGTTACTATTGTCAGCCCCATCGCGGTGCAGGTATGGTCGGCAAGCTTGTAGTGGAATAGTCACAGCTTTGCCCACGCTCTTTTAAGTTTTATTGCTGTAAGCCCAGATAATTCTGGGCTTATATTTTATACACCTGTGGCGGAAGCGAAACAAGGCTTGATTTTACCGATAAAGTATCTTCTGCCCTCTGCCTGCTGCCTTCTTCAACTACCTTCCAATTTCAATATAACGCTTCAATTCTCGCGCCATCCGCCTGATCCCTCGCAGTTCATCTGTGCGGATGAAGGGGACAAATGCCTGCTTGAGCATTCCCGAAAAATTATCTTTGTGAACGTACTTAGTTCGTCCGATCCCAATTTCTTGCAGCTCAAAAACATGCTCGTTACGCAACCCAGGAATAGATGCAACCCATTTGAGACAAACTTGCGGCTGGATTAGCGTTACCATAGGCTGAAGTTCTGTTTCTTCATCTTCGGGTAAGCGGCGCAAAGATAAGAAAACTTCCTTTCCCTGCTCAAAATGTTTAGCGGGGTCACAGTCAAATAAGAAAGTGTTCCAGTACTTCCACTGTTCTTTAGTGATAAGAGTTTGCCATACTATTTTTTTGGGAGCATTGATTTCAATTTCGGCATAAAGACTAGCCATCAAGCATTTGCAGCGAGAGTACTGCGACCATAAATGCTAGTTTTGGTCGTAGGGGAATTGCTGCACCTCCAACTAAGTTGACAAGAATAACAAGCTAAAAGCTGAAAACTATAGCGGAGCTTAGGAACAGAATATGTCAATAGATCTACAATTTTCTATCGACACTAAATTCTTCAATCTCCAATGGTAAATTTAACCCCTAATCCTAGTTTTAGTTTAACGATTCGCATCCAAATCCCCAATCGCGCTGGAACACTAGCTGCAGTTACCCAGGCGATCGCCTCTATCGGCGGTAACCTAGGACAGATATCCTTGATTGAAAGAAGTCTCAAAATTAGCATACGACAACTAACGGTAGATGCCTACAGTACCGAACACGCCGAAAAAATTGTAGCAGCAGTAAAAGCTATACCAGACGTAAATCTGCTTAAAGTTTCCGATCGCACTTTTGAATTGCATCGCGGCGGCAAAATTCACATCCAAAGTCGCCAAGAACTTACTTCTCAGTGTGACTTGGCAATGGCATATACTCCAGGGGTGGGGAGAATTTGTAAGGCGATCGCCTCTGAACCAGAACAAGTTTTTTCTCTAACTATCAAAAGCAACGCCGTTGCCATTGTCACTGATGGCAGCGCAGTTTTAGGACTGGGAAATTTAGGGCCCCAAGCAGCACTTCCAGTCATGGAAGGCAAAGCAATGCTGTTTAAAGAGTTTTCTGGAATCGATGCTTTTCCTATCTGTTTGGCAACTCAAGACAGCGATAGCATCATTGCAACTGTCAAGAACATTGCCCCCGTTTTTGGCGGCATTAACCTAGAAGATATTAGCGCCCCCCGTTGCTTTGAAATTGAAAAAAGACTGCGAGAAGAGTTAGATATCCCTGTATTTCACGACGACCAAGATGGTACTGCCATTGTCACTCTAGCTGCATTAATAAATGCTCTGAAAGTGGCGAAAAAGTCGCTAGAAGAGGTGCGAATTGTGATTAATGGGGCAGGTGCCGCTGGGGTAGCAGTTGCCCGCCTACTACGCCAAGCAGGGGCAAATGCCATCTGGATGTGCGACTCTAAAGGAATTATTTCTACCACTCGTTCCCATCTAACCCCACAAAAACTAGAATTTGCTGTGGAGGCTAGTGGCACTTTAGCAGATGCACTTAAAGGCGCTGATGTATTTATAGGACTGAGTATACCTGGAGTCCTATCCCCCGAGATGGTGCGATCGATGACAGAAGATCCCATAGTTTTTGCGATGGCCAATCCGATCCCCGAAATTCAACCAGAATTAGTCAATGACGAGGTAGCTGTAATAGCAACTGGTCGCAGTGACTATCCCAATCAAATTAATAACGTTCTTGCCTTTCCTGGAGTGTTTCGCGGTGCCTTAGACTGTAGAGCAGCAGCAATTACTAGTCATATGTGTCTGGAAGCTGCTAAGGCGATCGCCTCTTTAATTACTCCCACTAAGCTAGAGCGAGAATATATAATTCCTTCAGTATTTGACTCCCGAGTTGTCACTGCTGTCGCTTCTGCTGTTCAACAAGCGGCTCGTCAAGATGATATAGCTCGTCTGTAGGGATCGAGGGGGTGAGGGGGAGTGTGGGAAGTGTGGGGGGTAGGGAGAAAAAACCTAACACCTCTCTTCACCAATCAAAATAGTATTGCTGTAGGTAATGCTACTGAGGGTATTTTGTAGTAAGCTAGAGCTAGTATTAATTAATCAACCTAGGCTGTAAATTGTTGTCAACTTCAATATGCTTTAACATATAATCTTTAAGTTTCTAGAAAAAATATTAAGTTAAGTTTAAAGTATTGGTTCTTAGGTATATTTTCTGCATAAACAGCGTCTTTAAGCTGTCTGAGAAAACTAGCGAGACTATTTGTAGTTTAAATGAACGATATTCCAGAGGCATTAAGATATCAAGCAAATACAGGTAAAGCATCTAAGGGATTACCGGGGTTAGCGATCGCGGGATTCTTAGGACTAGGAGTAATCGTCGTCGGTGGTAGTACTTTTTTGCTGCGCGGTATTCCTCAGTCTCAGACGAATTCTCCAGTGGTACAAAAACAGGAAAAACAAACTCTTCAATCTAAATCAATTCCTCAGCCTAAAGCAATTCCTCAGCCTAAAGCAATTCCTCAATCTCAACCAATTCCTCAATCTCAACCGACAAAAGCAGATAGTCTCTTGGGACATTTGAAGTATGAGGAAGCACCGACCTCGGATTTAAAGGCAGTGACACCGAATGGTAGAATTAAATTAAGGAAGGCGGCAGCCGCTAAATATAGGCAAATGCAGGCAGCCGCTAGAGCAGAGGGCATAATACTGGTGCCAATTTCTGGGTTTCGCTCAGTCTCGCAACAGCAGTACTTGTTTTTTAACGTAAAAGAAAAACGGGGGCAGGTAACAACTGAGCGAGCTAAGGTCAGCGCGCCTCCAGGTCACAGCGAACATCATACAGGTTATGCGATCGATCTTGGCGATGGAAAAGTGCCAGCAACTCACCTCCATTCTAGTTTTGAGAAAACTGCTGCCTTTCGCTGGCTAGAAAAAAACGCTGCTCGTTATAGTTTTGAGTTATCCTTTCCCCGCGATAACAAACAAGGGATAAGTTATGAACCTTGGCACTGGCGTTTTGTGGGCGATCGCCACAGTTTAGAAACTTTCTACAAAGTCAGACATCTTTGACATTTCCCAATCCGTGAAAATCACCTGCTGAACCTCAAATTTCTCATTGCTAATTTCTTCAATGCCTTTGCCATAAATAATGTCAATAAATTCCCTTCCTCTACGCATGGCTTGGGCAACTCATTGGAAAAGCTAAACCCGCCACCGTTTCTGTCCTGGCGCGAATCGGCGGTCTTTTACTGGCAATGATCGGCACTCAGAATGACGCTGCTCAGCGGTCTAGAAAATTACTTTTCCTGAAACTCCCCGAACAAATCAAACACTTAGCCCTTAATCATATCTTTTAATTGCACTTTCATGCCAGCTTCTCAACAGTAGATCCGATAAAATCGTTAAACTGACAAAGATAATAACTCCAGAAATAGTAGTGAGAAATAAAGCTGCGAACATTCGAGGAATTTGCAAGTTATAACTAGACATGAGAATTTGATAAGCAATGCCAGATTTTGTACCACCAGTACCAGCAACAAATTCTGCTACTACTGCACCAATTAAAGCTAAACCACCACTAATTCTTAAACCACCTAAAAAGTAAGGTAAAGCACTGGGTAAACGCAAATAGATTAATCTTTGCCAGGGAGAAGCTTTATAGAGTTGGAAAAGATTGCTCAGATTGCGATCAACACTATTAAGTCCTAAAGTAGTGTTGGAGACAATGGGAAAGAAAGCAACAATCGAGGCGCAAATAACTAAGGCACCAAAAGTGTTATTTTTTAACCAGAGAATAATTAGAGGGGCGATCGCGACAATTGGTGTAGTCTGTAAAATTACTGCATAGGGAAAGAAACTGCGTTCAATCCACTTACTTTGAGTAAACAAAATGGCAACTAATAGCCCAGAAACAGTCGCTGTGATCAAAGCTACTAGTGTAATTTTTAGAGTAATTAGTAGAGAAGGAAAAAGTTGATCCCATTCCTCAATCAGCGTTGTCAATACTAATAATGGTTTTGGTAGAATATAAGGCGGTAAATTCATTACCAGCACAAACATTTCCCAGGCTACTAAGGCAAAAATCCCTACTACTATAGGAGCAATAATATCAGCAGAAAAAATTTTTTTAACTAGCTTTGTCTCATTATTTGACATATACCAGTCCTATTGAGATTGTGAATAGTAGGATTCTCGCCAAATGTGGCTAAATATCTGTTTCGCGAACTAACAAAACCGGACAGGGAGCATGACGCAAAACTTCTTCCGCTACACTTCCCAGTAGGATCTGTTTGAGAGGGGATTTACCATGAGTTCCCATGACTATAATGTCTGTTTGCTCGTTCTTTGCTGTCAATAAGATTTCCTTTGCCGGTCTTCCCTCCAGAATGAAATGAAAAGTATTGACGTTTTGACCGTACATTTGTATTAGTTGAGCGTTCAACTCGTGGGCCTCTTGTTTCAATAATTCCAGTCCTTGGCTCGGTAAAATACCTACATCTGGATAGCCTACAGTTAAAGCTGGATCCACAACGTGAATGAGATCCACTCTAGCTTGTAAAGATTTTGCCAGAGAAAAACCTGTCTGGGCTACTTTGAAGGCGAGGGGGGTTTTTTCCACAGCGATAAGAATTTTGGAAAAAGTCATTTTATAGATCTTCTAGTCATATAAATTCAAAACGCATGTCACTAAGTAGCTAGGCAAAATTGTTTACACATTTTTCTTTTCTGTTCACCGTTCCCTGTTCCCTGTCTTCACCTTCTCAATTCACGAATCAAATCCAATTGCTACATTCTCGACATTTTGTGGATATATGTCTAGGATAATCTAGGAAATTAACTGCTAGGACAAAACTCGAGTGCTACAACAGCCAGCATTAAGGATTCCGATCGCTATTAGTTTGGGTGCAATTGGTGGGGCTTTGTCTCGATATTATCTTGGTGTCTGGTTGGCTAAACAATATGGTATTAATTTTCCTTATGGGAACTTGTTTGTCAATCTCACAGGCAGTTTGCTCATGGGTTTCTTTATCACCCTGGTAGCAGAGCAAGTTTTAAGACTTTCTCCTGAGATAACTTTATTGGTAACTGTTGGCTTTTTAGGCTCTTACACCACATTTTCTAGTTACGAATTAGATAGTATTAGGCTGCTTAATGAGGGGAGAGTGATCCCATTTACTTTTTATTGGCTCGGTAGTTCTATTCTGGGTTTAATTGCCATTCAAATGGGAATGATACTTGCTCGGTGGGCTAGGTTGTAAACCAAGGTCTATTAGCTTAACTAATCTGTAAAAAGCCTGCCGTAATGACAATTTTTATGCTATTATATAAGAGATCCGGAACATGCGATCGCAACGCCTAAACCTTGTCAGGACCGGAAGGTAGCAGCAATACAGGATGCTTGTGGTAGGCGTGCACTCCGGGTCTTTTGAATTTTGAGGGCCTGTCTCTACATTTGCCCCAGATGCTTTCTGAAAAATTTTATGGGCAATTTTTTGCTAACTTCGTATCCTGTAATTAGAGGTAACTAGCGTAATTGTAGGAGTTAATTTTAATATGCCTAGTTTTGGAGAAATTGTGCAAAAAGCTTTTTATTTAGGTGTAGGACTTGCTTCCTATGCTACCGAGAAAGCAGAAGTAACCTTTCAAGAGTTCAAAATTCAAGCTCAGAAGCTAGCAGATGAGATGGTCGATCGAGGCGAGATGACTACAGAAGAAGCTCGTAAGTTCGTCGATGATTTAATTCAACAGGCGCAAAAACAACAAGTTGAGCAGTCTGAGGATAGCGACAAGAAGGAGCCACGTTTAATTGAAATTCTTACAGAAGATGAAGAATCAGCTCAGAAAAAGTCTGAAACTCCTGACAGTGTTAACAACTTACGTCAACAAGTACAATCTTTACAAGATGAACTGCGGCGATTAAAACAAGAATAGTGACTAAGATTTTATCGTCCTCAATCCTCTAATTTCCAATTAGCTAAAGAATATGGAAGACTGGCAAAAAGATTTATTGGCAATAGTTGAAACAGTGACAGTTGAGTCCGAACAGTTCTTCCAAAATGTCAGTGAAGTCGTTGAAGCTGTTACTGAAGAAGTCAGTGAGGCGTTTGAAACTGTTGCTGAAGAGTTAGAAAATACAATTGCTGATGAACTCGATCGATTCTTAGAGACTTTATTCGAACCGATCGCCAATATTTATACAGAATTTGAGTATCTAACCTTAGAAGAATACCTAGAAGAAACAGATTTTTCCCCCAATCCTACAGTCAGTCCGACAGCAAAAGAGCATCCTGCTTGTATTGGTTGTCGTCACTATCATGGTCGAATTTACGGGGGAAATTTGCTTGTTTGTGGTATGCATCCCTATGGTTGGGATGACGAAAATTGTCCTGACTGGCAAAAGACCGCGCTAGATGTCTCTGATTTTCATGAAGATATTTTCTAACTATAGATATTAAGAAAAATGTATTTATTTAAAGTAATTCAAAGTCACTTTTGCCCGAAGATGAGTAACTTGTAAAGATATATTTTTTTATTCTTACTGAAGATTAATTTGTAATAATAAATGCTATCATAAAAGCTATAAGAGAAAACGCTGGATGGACGTTTTGCCGTTGTGTTCCATTGCTGTGCGTCTAAGGAGAGCGGTGCCAAGCGCACGGACAGCGTAGTTAGTAAAAAAACTAACAAGAGGCGTTGTGGAGTTTCTATCGCTTCCTCCACTTTACTGCTATCGAAAGGAGACTCAACTCTCCCTCAGAACGGTTGTAGGTAGCAAACGTCTTTAACTCGAAAAATAAACAAATGATTCTTTGATTTTTACCCCTGAGTCTTTTCTTGATTCAGGGGTTTCTGTTTGATGGAATTAAAATTACTTATTACCAAATTTATCATCTTAGTAGACGGATTATGGTAAAAAGCACTATAATTAGTTAAAAGAGAAAATACTTGAGTCGAAAAATGCCAAATTTTCCGGTACAAGTAGCTTAGAGACAAAAATTATTTTCAGCAAGAATGATTACAGAAGATCGAGAACTAGCGTTATGTCCTGAGGATTATAGCCTACTAACTGACCTATATCAGCTAACAATGACAGCTTGTTATCTGGGTGAAGGTCTAGAAGAAAAAACCGCCAGCTTTGAAATGTTTGTGCGTCATCTGCCGAAAGGTTTTGGCTATTTAATTGCTACGGGACTAGCGCAGGCATTAGACTATCTAGAAAAACTGAGTTTTACTGATTCTCAGTTAGAGGCTTTACAAAGAACTGAGATTTTTGAGCATGCCCCAGCAAAATTTTGGTCTCTGCTCAAGTCAGCGCGCTTTACAGGAGACGTTTGGGCAGTACCAGAGGGAACAGCGATTTTTGCCAACGAACCCCTATTGCGGGTAGAAGCACCACTGTGGCAAGCTCAGTTAGTAGAAACCTATCTGCTCAACACCATTAATTATCAAACCCTAATTGCCACTAAAGCTGCTCAAGTGAGGGATGCGGCGGGAAAACAAGCTAAATTGTTAGAATTTGGCAGCAGGCGCGCTTTTAGTCCTCAAGGTGCTATGTGGGCAGCAAGGGCAGCCATAGCAGGGGGATTTGATGCTACTTCTAATGTCTTAGCAGCCTTGAAATTAGGGCGCAAACCAAGCGGAACTATGGCTCATTCTTTGGTAATGGCAATCAACGCCATCTCAGGCAGTGAGGACGAAGCCTTTGCCGCTTTTCACCGTTATTTTCCCACTGCTGTACTCTTAATTGATACCTACGATACTGTTACTGCTGCTCAACGTTTAGCAGCAAAGGTAAAAACTGGGGAGATGGAAGTTGTCGGAGTGCGACTAGATTCTGGAGACTTAGTGGAGTTGTCCCAGAAAGTGCGATCGCTTCTACCTGATATTATCATCTTTGCCAGTGGCGACTTGGATGAAGTAGAAATTACTCGCTTAAAGAAAGCTGGTGCCTCGATCGACGGGTATGGAGTCGGAACGCGACTGGTAACTGGTTCGCCTGTTAATGGCGTGTATAAACTAGTAGAAATAGATGGCATACCCACGATGAAGCAGTCAAGTCGTAAAGCTACTTACCCCGGTCGCAAACAAATCTTTCGTCGCTTAGACAAGTCAGGCTTTCTGGAGTCAGATCGATTAGGTTTAGCTAGCGAAACTGCCAGCAGTAAGGAACAGCCTTTGTTGGAACTGGTGATGCAAAAAGGCAAACCAGTAAAAGAATTAGAAACCTTAGAAACTATTCAACAACGTACTGCTACTTCAGTTGACAGTCTTCCTGCTTCGAGTCGCCAAATAAATGACCCAATGCCAGTTAAGGTAGAAATTTCTGATACTTTGGCAGCGCTGCGCGAGTCATGGATCGGCAGTCATTAACAATATATCTAATATATCTAGAACTAATGACTAATAACGGACAACAAACTACAAATGATTAAAAAAATTGCTCTTTTTGGCACTAGTGCAGATCCGCCTACAGCAGGACATCGAGCGATTCTTCAATGGCTAAGCGATCGCTACGACTGGGTAGCAGTTTGGGCATCAGATAATCCTTTTAAAGAGCATCATACTTCTCTAGAACACCGGATGCAAATGTTGCAGTTATTAATTGAGGAGATTGACGCACCTAGGAATAATATTAGTTTGCACCCAGAGTTGAGCGATCGCAGAAGCTTAATTAGTGTAGGTAAAGCCAGAAAAAAGTGGGGCGATGATGTAGAGTATAGCCTGGTAATTGGTTCTGATTTAGTCGGTCAGATACGCAGTTGGTATCGCATAGAAGAATTGCTGCAAAAAGTTCGAGTTTTAGTGGTGCCTCGTCCAGGGTATCCGATAGAAGAAGCCGATCTAGAGGCGTTACCTTTGTTGGGAGGAAAAGTTTCTGTTGCTGACTTAAATGCACCAGAAGTTTCTTCGACAGCTTATCGCGAACAGGGAGACAACAACGCACTCACGCTACCTGTTAAAGATTATATTAATCGAGAGCAATTATACGATGGCAGAAGGCGACACAAGCAAAGTAAAAAAGCACCAATTAGCTGATTTTAAAGTTGGGGTTGATAACGTTATTTTCTCTGTCGATACTCAGCAAAACCGTTTACTAGTATTGTTGCTCAAAAGGAAAGAAGAGCCATTCTTAGGTCAGTGGAGTTTACCAGGAACCTTGGTTCGTCAGGGAGAATCTTTAGAAGCTGCCGCCCAAAGAATTTTAGCAGAAAAAATCCGGGTTAAAAACCTTTATTTAGAACAACTTTATACCTTTGGAGGACCAAGCCGCGATCCCAGAGAAGCACCAGATAGTTTTGACGTGCGTTATTTATCTGTTAGTTATTTTGCCTTAGTCAGGTTTGAAGAAGCAGAATTAATTGACGGAGTTAATGACACTGCTTGGTACATAGTGAAAAAATTACCCGACTTAGCCTTTGACCACAAGCAAATTTTAGAGTATGGTTACGAACGTTTGCGTAACAAATTAAAATACAGCCCGATCGCTTTTGAGGTTTTGCCAGAAACATTTACTTTGAATGAAGTTTATCAGCTTTACTGCACTATTTTAGGCGACAATTTTTCTGATTATTCTAATTTTCGCGCTCGATTATTAAAGTTAAAAATTTTATCTGATACTGGAGTGAAAATATGTCGAGGCGCTGGTCGTCCTGCGAGTTTATATCGTTTTGATGCTGAGGCTTTTGCTCCTCTAAAAGATAAGCCACTAGTATTTATTTAAATCCCGTAATAAGCTGTCAAGCATTTAATTTGTTAGTTGTCTTCTGACCGGGAGACAAGGGGAATAAAATTACTCCCCACACCCCCCACACTTCCCCTGACCTCTGACCCCTCTCTCAACCATTTTCTAATTAATGTGACAACAACCATGAAAATTGCGATCGCACAACTAAATCCGACCATTGGCAACCTCTCTGGTAACGCTCGACAAATCCTCGCAATAGCAAAGCAGGCGGCTAAACAAGGGGTGAGAGTGCTACTGACTCCCGAATTATCTCTGTGCGGTTATCCGCCGCGAGATTTACTACTAATTCCTGGTTTTGTCAAGTCTGTATCGGTAGAGTTGCAAAATTTAGCTCAACAGTTACCGACTCAACTAGCAGTATTAGTTGGCATAGTAGAAAGCAATCCTGACGCTGGTTCTAAAGGTCAAAAACCTTTATTTAATAGCATTGCTTTACTAGATGGAGGTAAAGTTGAAAAAATTTTTCACAAACGCCTCTTACCTACCTACGACGTTTTTGACGAAGACCGCTATTTTGAACCAGGATATCAAAGTAACGCTTTCTCTTTAAACTCTCTGAAAATTGGCGTTACTATCTGCGAAGACCTCTGGAATGACGAACTATTCTGGGGAAAGCGCACTTATGAAATTAATCCGATCGAAGATTTAGTCCAATTGGGTGTAGGTTTAATTGTTAATTTGTCAGCATCGCCTTACAGTGTCAGCAAGCAAAAGCTGCGGGAGGAAATGTTACAACACAGTGCGAGTCGCTATCAAATACCTATCCTTTATATTAATCAGGTGGGGGGTAACGACGATCTGATTTTTGATGGTAGTAGTTTTGCTTGCGATCGTCATGGTGAAGTTATCTGTCGCGCCAAAGCTTTTGACTCCGATCTGGTAATTGTTGAATTGGACGAAGAGAAACGAGATCTATTACCAGCATCTACAGTACCTCTAGCGGAAACAGAAGCAGAAGAGATATTTTCTGCTTTGGTTTTAGGAGTAAAAGACTATGCCAGAAAATGCGGTTTTTCTAAGGTAGTACTGGGGTTGAGTGGGGGAATTGATTCGTCCTTGGTAGCAGCGATCGCAGCTTTTGCTATGGGTGCAGAGAATGTCTTAGCTGTGTTAATGCCTTCTCCCTATAGTTCGGAACATTCTCTTACCGATGCTATGGCATTGGTGAACAATCTAGGGATAAAAAGTTATAAGCTTCCTATTGCTGAGACGATGAAAGCTTACGATCGGCTGCTAGAACCTTTGTTTGCTGGAAGTGAATTTGGAGTTGCTGAGGAGAATATTCAATCGCGAATTCGGGGTAATTTGTTAATGGCGATCGCTAATAAATTTGGCTATCTCCTCCTCTCCACCGGAAATAAATCAGAAATGGCAGTGGGTTACTGTACCCTGTATGGCGATATGAATGGAGGATTAGCGGTAATTGCTGACGTTCCTAAAACCCGCGTTTATGACCTTTGTCGCTGGTTAAATCGCCGCGAGGAGATTATTCCTACTAATGTAATTAGCAAGCCTCCTAGTGCAGAGTTAAAACCAGATCAACTCGACCAAGATTCTTTACCACCTTATGATGTCCTCGATGATATTCTCGACCAAATTATCCACAAACATAGATCGGAACCGGAAATAGTTGCTACGGGTCACGATCGAGATATAGTGAAAAAAGTAATGAAACTAATAGCACGTGCTGAGTTTAAACGCCGACAAGCACCCCCAGGATTAAAAATTACCGATCGTGCTTTTGGTACGGGTTGGAGAATGCCTATTGCTAGTCGCTGGTTGAAAAGTTGACCTTCTCTCCGACGTGAAAGTAGACGTGGTTTAAATATCGCTCTTCTAATAAATTTTCTCAATCTGCAACAACTGTAATATATTAAGAAATACAACTTTAAAACAATTTCACATGACTGTTAGAGCTTTTTGGAGAGCCGCTAAAGTCGAGAGCGCCCAGTCACCTTACGATACAATTCAACTTAAAGTACTATATCCAGCACAAATCTCAGATAGCCAAAAGCCATTTGCCCCAGATCGTGCCGATCCAGCAAAAGCTCCTTTTCCAGTAGTAATTTTCTTCAGTGGTGCTAACTGTAGCTTAGTGATATATGAATGGCTAGCGGTGAAGCTAGTCGAGAGG
>JBFRWL010000404.1:0-11873 GCA_051439565.1 Prochloraceae cyanobacterium | reverse complement strand
AGTCTTTGCTGTCAGTCCTTGGAACGAAAGCTTTAAAAATGAGGGAGCTTACGCCCAAACTACTTTCAATATTGTCAAAAAAACAGAGAATAAGGTTCCTGATCTCTCACTACCCTTACTGACATATAACAGTCCTGAGGGCAAATATGGAGCAGAGCCAATCTTGCTTGACTTTTATCTAACCAATATTTCCCCAGATAAAGACAAGATTGTTGACTATCAAGTTCGAGTGACGATAGACGGTGACAGCTTTTTGCTCGATAGCTGGCAGCCATTTTATTTCCAGGGATTTCAAGCAGGCAAAAACTCGATCCAATTGGAATTGCTCGATCGACAAGGCGCTCTGGTAGGTGACTCTTTCAACAAAATAGAAAAGGAATTTACTTACGAACCCAAAGCTGAAGATAGCCTATCAAAGATAATACGCGGAGAAATTTCCGCAGACATAGCTCGCAAGATTGTAGATCCCAATTACAAGCCAAAACCCTCTCCAGTAAAGCCGCCAACTGCTAAGCCGACTTCTATTCCCAAGTCAACTTCTACTCCTAAGACTTCACCTGAAAAAACTCAACTAAAATCAACGCCAAAAGTAACTTCAGAAGATTCTCAGGAAGCTAAGAAGAATTGACTACCTGCGGAAACCATACTCCAGGGTAAAGAATTGGGGCTTAAATGATGCCAGAGGCTCTCGTAGCTTAGCTAACTCCTGCTCAGGACCGTGGATTTCGAGACGGGTAATTTCAGCTATCTTAAGGCCTTCGGAGAGTAGGGAATTGACGTTTTCAAGGTGCGCTAGTACTCCATCAGCATCTACGTAGCCTTCACGACAATGAACTTGATAACCATCAAAACTAAAACCGTAGTAGAGACATTTTTCTTCATGGTTAGTTTTCTCGACCAACTTTTCACACAGTGACTTGAAAGCCTCAAGTTTATCTTTTTGAACCTTGAAGTAGGGGTAAATGGTACAGCAAGTATCCTCAGTAGCCATATTTTAACTTTGAGAATTCTGAAAGAGTTACAGCACTAATCATAGTATTTCAGAAAATTTTTGCAACATTAGGTTTTTTCTAGAAAGGTCTAATAAGATGGAATTGTTTTATGTCACTCTCAATACTACTGATGAAGCTCGTCAGATAAGTCATAAATTACTCGAGCAAAAATTAGCGGTTTGCACTAACTGGTTTCCTATTACTTGCGCATATCGCTGGGAAGGAGAAATTAAAGAAGAGCCAGAATTTGTTCTCATCATTAAAACTCAGCAGCATTATCGAGAAGATATTGAGCAGCTAATTAGGGAATCTATTGACTACACAAATTTCATAGGTGAAATTTCTGTTCGATCGGTTAATGAAGGCTTTGTCCAATGGCTCGATCGAGAAATTCCCCCTAAACCTCTAAAAAGAACTATTTGACTTCCACTCCGTTTGAACAAAGTTTCTAATTAATCAAATGCACCCTCAATATACTCTTGTAGAGTTAATTGGTATCCTTGCCACGATATAGGTTCGGCTATTTTTATAGCTTGTTTGCGATCGCAATCTATTGACTGTTTAGTTGCGAGTTTCGTGTTGCGCCTGTAATTGACTAAAGCAACATCAAATCGGCAAGGTAAATCGGCTAAATGGGAAGATTCAGCTAGAAATAATTCCGCTGTCTGCCAAAGTTTTGCTTGCTTTTGAGGTGTAATCGCTAAAAGACCGTCAGCATCCCAATTGCCACAACTACGGGTTTTTACCTCAACAAATATTAAAGTACTGGATAATTCTGATTGAGCAATTATATCTATTTCTCCCCAGCGACAGCGCCAGCGGCGTTCTCTAATTAAAAAACCTTGTGTCTGTAACCATTGAGCTACTAGCTGTTCTCCTAGTTCGCCAATTTTAGTCATTGCTCGTGGAGAAGAGTTAATTGCTGGTACGATGACATAATGATGAGGCAGCTATTTCGAGGCTTTCGGTGTTGTGAAAGAGAACGCTTATTAGCACAAAAGTAGTCATGAGTAGTATTAATTATCGTCTATCCTCTTCTATTTCCACTATCTTGTTAAGTCTATTTGCCTTTGTATTTACAGCTATCTTAGCCATAAACCTATGGGTAGCACCTGCTTGGGCAATAGATTACAATAATCGTACTTTGATAGAACAAGATTTTTCTGGTCAAGATTTAACTGACTCCAGTTTCGATCACGCTAATCTGCGCGGTAGCGACTTGAGCAATGCTAATTTGCGCGGCGTGAGATTGTTTTCTGCTAATCTCGATTCCGTTAACTTTGAGGGAGCTAATCTGGCTTATGCAGATCTTGAATCAGCACGTTTGACTAATGCTAATTTAACTAATGCAGTTTTAGAAGGTGCCTTTGTTACTAATGCTAAATTCGATCGGACAATTATAGATGGGGCTGATTTTACTGATGTACTGTTGCGTCGAGATGTAGAAAAAGCGCTTTGTAAGATAGCAAAAGGTACCAACCCTACTACAGGACGCGATACTCGCGATACCTTATTCTGTTTTTGAACATTCTGACGCGCCGCATTCTCCCTCCGTACCGTAGGGACGGGGGGAGTTAGGCGCATTATTCATTCACGACTGTCTTGATTCTAGATGTATTGTTTGAGTAGTTCTAATGGTGCGCCCCCAGCAGAAATAACGCAATAAGCACCAGCCCCTTTACACAGCTTAATCTATCCAATGCAGGACATCCCGAATAATCGACCACCGTGGCGGTTGCACTGCTTCAACTTTGCCCTGTACCCAGTAGTCAAACAGAGACTGAATCGTTCCATCCTTCTCCTTGAGATTGAGCCAGGCATTAAACACTTCGATAAACTTTTGGTCGCCGTCAGGCATTATGTAAGCCATCGGAACAGCGACAGGGGGTTTAGGAACAGCGATCGAGAAGTCAGGATAAAGCAGCGTCCAAGCTGAACCGGTCTCAGCCGCCACAACCATCGCGTCGAGGTCTTTCCCACCAGATTCTAGGAACTGTCTAGTCGAATCTAAGGGGACGATCTTCGCTTGAGGCAGCAATCCCAGTATTTTTGCCCGGTAGTAGGGAATATGAGTACTCGAGCCAATCCGCAATGATTCAAAATTCTGTAGGTCTGCCCAGCGGCCAAACGCTTCTCTGCGACTGTCCTTGACCAAAAATCCTAAAGTATAATTGATAAAGGGAGCCGATAAGCTGAGCAATTGAGCTCGTTCTGGAGTTATTGCCACTGCAGTCATGGCAAGATCGCAGTAACCTTGTTTCAGTTGCTGGGCAATTTTTGCTGTCGTGATATCGAAACCACGGGCAAGAGGCGCAAATTCGAGCCGAACGCCTAACTCCCGCGCTAAAATGTGGGCCATTTCTATATCGAACCCTACTAAGTCTCCTTTATTGTTGAAATAAGCAAGGGGATAATTATCGGGATCGTAGCAGGCCCTGACAAAACCTCGCTCCCGAATTTGTATCAATCGGGATGACTGGTTTTTATCTAAGGGAAGTGGAGGTGGCGGTTGCTTAAAGATCTCTGCTGGGCGAGGGTCTCGCACTCGCAGAAGGCCTAGATTGGTGAGAACTTTATCCTTGGTATAGGTATTGGTTAGTCCATAGGTAAACAAGACGTGTATCGAGCCAAGAGTCAGAAGGATGAGGAGAACCGTTACTGTGGCAAAACGAGCTAGTGTTCTTCGAGGTATTCTCACTAGGCGATTGATAGCACAGGTTCCCAGCAGTGCTAGTGCCACTGCATTCATCCCAGCCAGTAAAGTCCCAAATCGAGCAACGGATACTTGATCGAGGGTGATGTAAAGCTGTATCATGTCTGCCGGAATTCCCATCAGGTTCAACAAGAACCGCATGGCAACCACACCCTCACCGAAGAAACTCCCCAGTCCCGCCAACAAGAAAGTAGGATACTGCTCGAAAGACAGAGAGGAACCGTCAAACCAAGCAGCAAAGGGAATAAACGATAGCGATATCAGTCTTCCCATATCAGGAAAGACAAAAGAAGCTGGCACTAATACCTCAATAGGAGCAGCTATTTCTGGCGAATCTTCGCTGAAAGATTCGTCGAGACCGCTGAGGAGTTCTTTGCACCTGATGATAATCAGAGGTAGGGCGATGATTAGGTTAGCGGTGGCGAAAGCGGTGAGAAGAGGTTCTCTGAAAGCTAAGATTATCTCCCGATATCGCAATGGGGTGAGGACGGCTACTAATCCTGGAAGCAAATATAAACTCAAGAGGAGAGCGATGGCTGCTTGCAGCACGATATAAACTTGCAGTCGTCCAAACGACTCGAAAGGTAAAGTTCCGGCTGCAGTAGCGGCAATGGCAAAGACTCCAATGGGAGTCAGTTTGGCAACGAACTGAACGATCCCCATGAGGCTATCAGCCAATCCGGTCATTACATCAAGGACCCCCTGCTTGTTTTTGAGCGGAATCAGTCCCACACCCAAAGCAATACTGAAAGTTACTATAGAGGGAATGACAGTATTTGCCATCGCTTCAAAGGGATTAACGGGAATAAATAGTTCTAGAAGACCAAATTTTTTTCCCTCCTCTAACAAAGCGGTACTGAAAAAAGAAGCAGAGTGCCAACTGGGAAAGCCGAGGGGAAAGAGAACGACAACAATCAAGATGATGACCCAGAAGCTCAACATTACGATCCCCCCCTTGAGGAAAATCGACTTGACTTGTTCGTAGTTCAATCTTCCGATGCTGCTAATCAGAGACACGACGATGTAAGGAATGACTGACATCTGGAACAAGCGCAGGAAAGCATCACCTAAGAAGTTGAGCCAGGCTGCCATCTGCCCAAAGAACAAGCCGACGATAATTCCCAGAACCAATCCGATAAAGATTTGTGTTGATAGACTATCTTTAATGTTTTTAGTTATCTTTTGCATTTTGTTGTTTAAATTAGTCAAAAAGAACGCGCTCTCTATAATTAAAGATTTAGTAGTTGCTTGAATCGCTGATTTTTTCAACGAGAAAGGCAAAACTACCTCTGCAGGTTGCTACGCGCACCTTTAGTGCTCACAAGGAAAACCATTCCGTAAGTAAGTATAAGCTGAGTTCATTTCAATAAATATTAATATATTGAACGTTGATAATATACCTAAATATATTTGGCTTTTCTAAAGTAGTGATGAAAATTTAATAATAAAAAAAAGTCCTTAAATTAAGTAATTTTGAAGTAAAAAACCCTTTGGGGAATTCAAAATTCAAAATGCGAAATTAATAAGAGAAAAATAGTGGTGAAAATATTTAAAATTGCTCAAGAAAGATTTCGCTTACATAAAAGTCGATATCAGTCGGTTATTTTTATTTTGAGCGTTTGTGGCTTAGCAAGATTAAGAATTGGGTTTATTGAGTCGAGAGCAATGGCTGGGATGTGTAACTGACTGATTCACAACTATTTTGCTGTGGATTATGATATCGCTCCTTCTAATTCTGTTGTTTGACTGGGGATTCACACCACACTCATTACTATTGCAATAGAGATGTGGAATGAATCGCCAATTAGCTAATTTGGAGCAATTCTACATCAAAAATTAGTGTTGCGTTAGGAGGAATTACGCCTCCAGCACCACGGGAACCATAGCCCAATTGTGGAGGAATAATCAGCTTGCGACGACCGCCAACTTTCATCGTAGCAACTCCTTCATCCCAGCCTTTGATGACTTGTCCCACGCCAATTTTGAAGGAAAAAGGACTATTACGATCGCGAGACGAGTCAAATTTACTTCCATCTTCTAGAGTGCCAGTATAGTGAACGGTAACTCTTTGACCTGTTTGTGGGGTTGCTCCTTCTCCTTCTGTGATATCAACATATTTCAGTCCAGAAGAGGTTGTAATGACATTTTCCATATCAGTTGCTTCCATTGAAGTATTATTAGCTTGAGCAACTAGCTTTTGCTCGTCAGCAGAAAGCTTATTGCCAGAAGTTTCTGTTGTTAGTGTAGGTTGATTTTGATTCAATTGCTCGGCGATCGCTTGCTGTTTAGGAGTACTATTGACAAAAAAAGAGACCACTAACACCAAACTGCAAATAGCTATGACCCCAAAACTAATTAAAATTTCTCTCATTTACAATCCTTCCCGCTTACTGGTAAAAATTAAAATTAACGCCAAAGCTTATTTTCTAAATCTCGTAGTTGACGTTCTAACCTATCTATGCGTCCGCGCAATTCGTCCATTTCTGACTGGCGAGGAACGCCAAAATCTTGGAGGATATTGCGTAGTTGACGTTCCATTTGACCTTCAAAGTTGTCTTGTTCGGACTTCATCCGATTCATCAGATCGTCAACAAATCCCTTTGCTTCCTCAGAATTAATTTTGCCATCTTTGACCCATTGTTCGCTAACTTCTTTTAATTTCTCAGCCATTAAAGATGTCGTCCCGACACCAACCAGTAATAGCTGCTTAATCCAGTCGTTACTATCCATGTAAAAACCTCTCAGATAGATTTTCCTTCTAGCCTTAGTTTAACGAGCAAGTATAGAATGTTAAACCTCTAAGTAGGTCGGTCAAATTAATTAGAAAATGGTTGAGAGAGGGATGTGGGCAGTGTGGGAGAGAGAGGGGGAGGTCAAAGATTAAAGGTAACAAAAAACAGTTAACTTCTCATTTGGGTTTCATATTTATTGATGCCCACCTGCTTACATCTCTGTCGTGGTTCAATATCGTCTAGAAATCTATGTATCTCGCAAGGGAAATCCATGACAATTAAAACGCCAGATTGGGTTAAACACGCTGTCTTCTACCAAATTTTTCCCGATCGCTTCGCCAAAACTCAGCAATCTCAAGCAACAGTTTACCAACCCCCTCAGTTAGAACCCTGGGATGCTAAACCCACACCACAAGGCTATAAAGGAGGAAATTTAGGGGGCACAATCGAAAAACTAGACTACTTAACAGATTTAGGCATTAACGCTATCTACTTCACTCCTATCTTTCAGTCTGCTTGCAATCACCGCTATCACACTCACGATTATTACCAAGTAGATCCTATTCTGGGAGGAAATAAAGCTTTTGAGGCGTTGTTAGAAGCTGCTCATCAGAGGAATATTAAAGTAGTCCTTGATGGGGTGTTTAACCACGCCAGTCGCGGCTTTTTCTTTTTTAATGATATTCTCGAAAATGGTCCCCATTCTCCTTGGTTAGATTGGTTCAAGATTGAAGGATGGCCCCTATCTGCCTATGATGGGAGTTTACCTGCTAATTATATTGGATGGGCAGATAATAGAGCATTGCCTCAGTTCAATCACGACAATCCCCAGGTGCAAGAATATATTATGCAGATTGGGGAGTATTGGATTAAACAAGGTATTGACGGCTGGCGCTTAGACGTACCTTACGAGATTGAAACCCCTGGTTTTTGGCAGGAATTTCGTTCTAGAGTTAAAGCAATTAATCCCGAAGCCTATATCGTTGGCGAAGTTTGGGAAGATTCTCGCCAGTGGTTGGACGGTACTCAGTTTGATGGGGTGATGAACTATCTATTTACCTCGCCAACGATCGCTTTTACTGCAGGCGATCGCGTGATCATGGATTATGTAGAAAAAACTTCTTACTATCCCTACCCTGCTTTATCTGCTCAAGAGTATGGCGCGAAAATTCAGGAATTATTAGCACTCTATCCTTGGGAAATTCAGTTAACCCAACTCAATTTACTCAACAGTCACGATACCGCAAGATTGCTGACTATTGCCGGAGAAGATAAAACCAGTATGGAACTAGCTACTCTACTACTATTAACTTTTCCTGGTGCCCCTAGTATCTACTACGGCGATGAAGTAGGATTACCTGGTGCTGTAGATCCAGATTGTCGTCGCAGTTTTCCTCTACAATCTGACTGGGATGTTGAGACCTTAAATTACCACAAGCAATTAATTGCTCTGCGTAGCCAATACCCAGCCCTACGTACAGGATCTTACCAAGTACTATATGCAAGTGAAACTGTTTATGTTTTTGCCCGCATTTTAGAGGGTGAAGAATTGATTATTGCTGTGAATACTGACACAGCACCAGCTAAAGTACATTTTCCGATCACTAAGCTGCAATCTTCTCCCGATCGCTTCTTATACGGTAGTGGCAAAGTATCTTGGCAAACTCAAGAAAATGCTAGTCACTTAGAATTAAATCTGCCTTCTCGCACTGGCTTGATACTCGTTTGAAGAAGGCAGAAGGCAGAGGCGCGATCACTTAAGTTATTAATTACTTTGAATTCTGGCTTCTGTCTCAGTACGCACAGTCGTAATAGTTAAAACCTGCGGTGGGGTTGAATCTGGCGGATAGAGAAAATCAACAGATACCAGCCGCCTCTCCTGGGGCGGAATTTTTAAAGTTACTAGAGGTTCCCCTTGTTGACCCCGCCGTTGCACTAAATGAAAATAACGAGTGCGAGGTAGATCGCGATCGCCACGATAGCGGATTTGGACTGTACCTCGGAAAAATACTTGCTTAGCTGGAGGAGAAAAAAAACTCAGACCTCTAGCTATTTTGTCTTGTTTAATTGGCGTTTGGACGCTTACGGTAACAGTTTGAGTCTCGTTAGTGGGATTATACAGAGGTAAACTCAGACTATACTGCACCCCATAGTTGCCGTGGGCTTTATAAGCAGTATCGGGATAGCGTACTAACATGGGCGCACTCTGAATTTGATTAGTGCCCAATCTTCCTCCATCTAGAGTACTAAAAGCATAGGAAAATGCTTTACCTTTGGCAGGAATAGTCAACCGATGTTTAGATTTATCTACCAGATCTGCTTTCCATTGAGAACCTCTGGCAACTCCAGCAACGCGACCGTAAATAATACTGCCAGAGGCACCAGGAGGAGTGGGAGCGCGATCGCGCGGTTTAGCTAAGTCTCCGGTCTCTAGTAATTGTTGCCACTCTGCTAAAGTTGGTTTCCTTTCCTTACCTGTGTCGTCAAGTGGAGCAAACATGGCTAGACTAGCAGCATAAACTACTCCATTGCCATACAAGCGCATATAAGTCGAACGACCGTTAAGTGGTGGTTCCAGTCCACGCACCGGAATAGGTAAATTCAACAACATTCGACTTTCCCTCGGCGGGATTAATAACTGAGAAGGAAAAATTTGCTGACGTTCTCCCCGTAAAATATTGTCCATGACGCGGCTACCAGGCCCAGCATAAACTTTTCCCAAAGGATTTTCTACCTGGGAGGGTAACTGGATAAAGGGCGCATCTGGCTGACTTAAGTAACTCGCTGCCTGGAATATATCTATATTTACTGGCTTCTTTGTGGGATTGTGCAGAATTATTCCCAAATATAGCGATCGCAAATCTTGTGGTGTAGGTGCTTTAGCAACGTGATGGGCAAACAAGTCAAAACGTCCCTGCAAAGGAAAGTCTAAATGTGCATTAGGGTTAGCTTTGCCAGTAGGAGGAAAGGTAGAAAGCAAAATTCCTGATTGTAAAACTAATTCGGGACTATTGCTATTAAAAACAGGTATTTGGTCTAGTTGTCCAGGTAAAGGACGGATTTGTTGCGGTTGTAAAATTTCTTGGGGAATCGATGCAGGTAAAGGCATTGGGGTTGCTTGGGCGAGAATAAACAAGGGTAATATCATTTCTCTTTAAGATGTTTGCGATCGACGAGGAACAGAACTTCAGTAGATCAAAAACTGATTGAAAAACCAGGGTTTTCTTGAAGTAACAAGTAACAATCCTTCCAACTTCTCTCCTCACCAGTCAACTTTGCGATCTACTGAGTTTATTGTCTTCTATTCCCTGTTCCCGACAATGCCAAGAAGTCTTAAGTAGATGGGCATAAATAAATATAAAACCGAAATGAGTAATTAGCTGTTAGCTGGGGTGTTTTTACCTCTGACCTCTGACCCCTCTCTTAACCATTTTCTAATTAATTTTACCTACCTACTTATCTTTCTCGGGTTGAAGATAATAGCAAAATAAGTTGATTATTATTACAATTAAAAAATCCTTGTTTTCTGGACAATAGACTTTTTCCCCAATCCCAGCTGCAATTTAGACTAAGAGAAGTTTTTAATATGCCTAATTACTCTCGTTTAATTTTGACCATATCATTTATTTGCCAAATTTTTTTAGCGGTAGGATTAACGGGGTGGTTCTCCTTAAAAAGAGGGGAACAGGCTATCTATGAAGTAGCCAGAGAACTTCAGGATGACTTAAGCGATCAAATAGAAGCCAGACTGTATAATTTGCTACACACTGCTGAGCTGATCGATCGCGGATTGGTGAGTGATCTTAAATCAGAGCGTATTAACATAAAAGATGACTTATCGATAGAAAAATATTTAACAGAATATCTGAAATTTTTTCTCAATACCCCCATAGATACTATTCAATATGCAAACGAGCAGGGAGATTATCTTGGGGTAGGACGTTTAAGAGATGATTCTCTGGTTATCAAGGTCAGGGTTAAAGGTGATTTTCATACCTATTCTCTCGATTCCCAGGGAAAACGCGATCGGTTATTGAGCATTCAGCCTAACTACGACCCGAGAGTTCGTGAATGGTATCAAAAAGCTTTGGAGAATAAAGGGGAAACTTGGAGTTCAGTTTATACGATGTTCAGTCATCCTAGTCTCGGTTTAACCTTATCCACTCCTGTCTATAATAACGAAGGTCAACTAATCGGTATTATCGGCACAGATCTTCTGTTAAAAGATTTAAGTAAGTTCTTAAAAGAGCTAGAGATAGGGAAGACGGGAAGAACACTTATTGTTGAACAGGCCACAGGAAAAATTATTGCCGATTCTTTTTCTCAAGAATTTTTCATTAATTCTGAACCAAATAATGCCCAAAGGCTGCAACTAGAAGGTGATGTTGCTCAAGCTTTAGCGCCACATTTCTCGAAAAATCTGGAAGAGACTGAGAGAGAAAAAAACATTGTTATCGTAGATAATAGTGAGAAACTATTTGTTCAAATTTCGCCTTTCAAAGATGCTAACGGATTGAATTGGTTGCTAATTAGTGGTGTATCCGAGAGAGAGTTTCAGGGAATTGCACAAAAAAATTTCAACTCGACAATTGCTCTGTGTTTAAAAGTTCTGCTTTTCTCTAGTGTAGTAGCGGCTTTAACCAATCAATTCTTCGTTAAACTAGGATTGCGTCTGATAGAGTTGAGAACAGACAACTTAACAGGTTTACCCAATAGAGCTCTTTTAATTCAACGGTTAAATCAAGCTTTAAAACAAGAACAAAGATTAGCAGTTTTATTATTAAATTGTGACGGATTTCACAAAATAAATAATTCTTTAGGTCATACAGGAGTAGATCGGTTACTAATTGCGGTAGCAGAAAGTCTGAAAAATTGTCTGGAACCTTCAGATTTACTAGCGCGTCTGGAAGAAGATAAATTTGCTGTCTTGAGTTTCAATAGTGATGTTAATCAAGCCGTAGATTTGGCCGAAAGAATTAGAAAAGAATTAACCCCTCCTTTTTTAATTGACGGGTTGCAAATATATATTAATAATCGGATTGGTATAGCCTTTAAGAATACCGAAGACACAGATTCAGAACATTTATTAAGAGATGCTCATACCGCTATGTTAGAAGCTCAACCAGCTCATGGATGCTTCTATCAGATATTTGAGTCTACCATGCATCAAAAAGCTGTAGAGATATTGCAATTAGAATCTGAGTTACAAACAGCTCTTGTTAATCAACAATTTCTAGTTTACTATCAGCCAATTGTCTCTTTGAGTACAGAGAGAGTGATTGGACTAGAGGCTTTAGTACGTTGGCGACATCCAGTTAAAGGGTTTATTTCTCCGGTCAAGTTTATCCCTCTGGCGGTAGATACTGGCTTAATTTTAGAGTTGGGTTTTTGGGTTTTGAGTCAAGCTTGTCAACAAATTACCCACTGGGGATACCC